>JAADFV010000413.1 GCA_013152695.1 Chloroflexota bacterium
ATCGTGGTCGATCTGCACAGCCCTGGGATGCGTCTGGAGTATGTGATCGCCCGAGGCGTGGACAAGAACGGCCGACCCGGCGAGTGCAAGGTAAAGTGATCCCCATTGTCAAGACCCCAGAGCGAGAAAAATAAGGTGAGAAAGGGAGGAGGAAAAGTGGTTGAAAGACCGCTGCCCCCATATCCCCTACTCTTCCGAATCAGCGCTCAGGCGGCGCGGCGGGTGTCGTGGCGCCGCACCGAACATTGCTCCGTGTTGCAGGCATGAGAACGGCAGCATTGCATGTGGCTGCCTGGGAATCAACCGAGTTGGGTGCTTAAAACAGCACGGACTACATTGCGGGAGATGACGTAGTTGGCGAGAAGGTGTTGGCGAAGGTGCAACGAAGTGTAGAAACGCCGTGACGCTACCTATTCTGCCCCCCTTGTACCGATTTCGCTCTTGGCTTATAATGGTAGTACGTCCGTTCTTTTCACGGTAGATATCCATACAGGAAATCTGTAGCTCAACAGGTAAGAATCAGATCAACCCCCTCTTTACAGGGGGGTGGAGGCAAAACGGTGGCAGAAAAAATAATCGTAGAAATCCCGGCCGATCTGGCTGATACGTTGGCGGAGCGCCAGGATAGACTTCCTGAGATTCTCCAACTTGGCCTGCGCCAGTTGCAAGTCAGGGAGGCATTGACTTTCTATGAGGAAGGCATCGCTTCCCTTGCCCGTGCCGCTGAACTTGCGAAAATTCCCCTCCAGGAGATGATCCGCGAGGCCCGGGCCAGAGGCATACGCCCACAATGGAGCGAGAAAATGGTGGAGGAAGAGCTGTCGTGAGCGTTGTCGTCGATGCCGGACCATTACTGGCACTGGGCAAGCTTGGGTTGATGCCGATTCTACCTCACCTCCACGACCCCGTCCTTGTTCCTTCCGCAGTCTACGAGGAAGTCGTGTTGCAGGGTCTTGCCAGGGGTTACTCCGATGCGTATGTGGTGCAACAGGCCGTTTTGCGCGAGGAACTTACGCTTGTCTCTTTGAGCGACCAAGAACTCCTTGATCGCGTGAAAACATTACCTCTGGGTCGCGGCGAAAAACAAGTCATTCATCTGGGGCTTGCTATTTTGCCTTCTTGGGTGCTGATGGACGATCAATTAGCGCGCAAGGAAGCCAGTCACCTTGGGCTTCGCGTCAAAGGGACTGTGGGCATCATCGTAAACGCCTATCGCCAGAGGATCATCACCTTCGTGATTTTTGGGCGGCTACTGGGCGCCACACAACGGCCGAAACCGCCCGTGCTGGCATCTTCGTACACCCGTTCGCTTTTAGTCTTCGCTGCAACCACCCCGCGCGGAGATCATGGTCGAATCGTCGGTGTCGCACCGGGGCCCAAACGACGGGTTGCCTCGGGTTTAGGACGACGAAGCGTGCCAGTTGGCCGTCAATATAAAAGCGCATCAACAGCGTGATGGCGCCTTGGCACCTGCTGCTGCTCCCCCCCGCGGCCGCTGCGCCCTTTCCCTCAACCCTTTCCGCACGGATGGGCGGGGTAGCCAGCTCGGGTGGGAGAAGGATTGTAGGGAAGGCGCTCGCAGTAAAGCTTTGTGGTTCAATCGGAACTCAGGAGGTCTGAATTAAGTACCCCCTGAGTCCCGAAAGAATCAGCTTTGGCTACCAACCATGCCTAGAAATCAAAGTTACCAATGTTATCCTTGGTGAAAACGGTGGGTGGTCCGGTAATGATCACTTCTTTGGCCCCGAAGGTACGATCACCCAACCCCGGGACGTTGAAGGTGTTGCCTTCAGCGGCCTTAATATCACCCTTGGCCATGCCCACACCAAGATACCCGGCCAAGTAACCCTCGTCAAAGGGGCTCCACAGGGCAAAGGCATCTACGATACCATCTTCGACGAAACGCCGCATCTGGTTGGGCGTGCCCAGGCCGGTAACCTGCAGGCCTCCACCGACGGCGTTAGGGCCACCGGGATAGGCTCCGACCGATTCAACACATTGGGCGGCAGCAGCCACACCAACCGTGGTTGGAGCGATGATGCCACGCAGGTCCGGGAAGTTTGCCAGCAAACCTTCACATTCGGTCAAGCTCTTCTGGGGATCATCATCGCCATAAACGGTGGCCACCAGTTCCATGTTGGCATATTTGGGGTCTTTCAAGGCTTTGTTCATGCCTTCGATCCAGTAGTTCTGGTCAGGAGCATCGGCTGTGGCGCTGAGGATGGCGATCTTGCCAGTATAATCGATCAGCGAACCTACCAATTCGACCTGGCTTGACCCCGTAATGTCGAAATCCATGGGCAGAATTGCAGCATCGCGGTGTTCTTCGCTGCCAGGGATATCGGAGTTGACGATGAGCACCACAATGCCCTTTTTACGGGCTTCGTCGAACACATCATTCAAAGCATCGGGGCTATTGGGAGAAATTGCCAGAACGTCTACACCGCGTTGAATCTGTTCTTCGACAAAGGGAATCTGCGACGTGGCCTCGGCAGTTGCTGGCGCTGTTGTTGTGAAATTGCAGCCGAGTTCCGAGCAGGCTTTCTCAAAGCCGCCGATGATTGAATCGAAATAGGGGTTACCAGTATTCTTGGGAATATAGACGATGTCAATCGTTGTGTCTTTCGCTGTGGCCGGCGCTGCCGCCTGTTCTTCTGCGGCCGGTGGTGCCACAGTGGTGCAGGCTGCCAGGAGCAGACCCAGGGCAATCAACAAAATGATGCTCAAAGTACCTCGTTTTCCTAACATTTTGATCCTCCTATTGTGGATGCTGGTGAAAGTTGTTGGACGTTCTCGTTAAAGCGAATGAGCGATGTCTGTGGGAATAAAGTCACCTCCTCTTTTTGTGGTTACAACCTACGCAGGCGTCCTGTGAGATTGGAAACCAAAATGGCAATGATCAATAGGGAGCCAATGACCGCAAGCTGGCTATCTGCTTTGATATTGGCGACGCCCATGCCGGTGCGTAGGATGATAATAAGTAGGTAGGCGGCCACGGTGCCAAACATCGTTCCCCGGCCGCCAAAGATATCAGTGCCACCCAAAACAACGGCCGTGATCACATCGAGCTCCCAACCACGGGCATGATCGTATCTGGCCGTGCTCAGGCGTGAAACCATGATTATTCCGGCCAGTCCCGACAGTAAGCCGGATAAGGCGAACAAGGCGATTTTCAGCCGTTCGGTAGGAATGCCCGAGTAGTGAGCGGCCAATTCATTGCTGCCGATGGCATAGACCCATCGGCCAAAGGTCGTCTTGTGAAGCACAATGCCCAGAATAATGGCCAAGAGCAAAAATATAACAAGGGGCACGGGAATCGGTGTGCCCGTAATGTAGACCCGGTGAATACCCGTGAACCATTCTGGAAAGACAACGTCGCGGCTCCAGGCCAGCTTCGGACGGGAATCATCGCCCATTAGCACCTGGGCCGCTCCCCGATACAGGGCCAGGGTGGCCAGGGTAACGGCCAGAGCTGGTAGTTTCAGGCGGGTCACCAAAACGCCGTTGATAGCGCCCAGCAGTGTCCCCAGCGCCAAACTCAGCCCGATTGTGATGACCAAAGGGACGCTCAGATCGAAATAAAGCACACCGGCCACGCAGGCAACCAGGGCCAGCATCGAGGCAACAGACAGATCGATGTTGCCACTGATGATGATAAAAGTCATGCCGATGGCCATGATGCCCACTTCGATGTAGAGCGAGGTGTAGTTGAAGAGAAAAGCTGCATCCAGAAAGTAGGGGGACAGAGCCGAGCCGGCGATAAATGCCAAGAAGATGAGCGCCACGGTAACCAGTTCCGGATGAGCCAGATAGCCTCGCAGGCGATGGCTCCGCTGTTGACTGGCAGCGATGGCTGACGACTCCTGAGACATCCCGGCCTTACCCTTTTGTCCTTGCATGTCCGTCTTGTCTTTGATCATCAGCTTATTCTCCCGTCGTCGCGCGCCGAAGTTCGCGTTGGATAACAGCATCAACCGTCACAGCCAGCAGAATCACAAAACCGTACACGGCCAACTGCCAGGTGGAGGCGACGCCCAGGACACTTAGAGCAACGTTAATGGTTCCCAGCAACAAACTCCCCAAGAAAACGCCCAGGACCGTACCGGAACCGCCAAAAATGTTGGTGCCGCCGATCACCACCGCCGCGATCACGGTCAGTTCAAAGCCAACGCCTGTTTCGCCCGGATTGACAAACCCGAAGCGAGAAGCATACATAATGCCGGCCAGCCCGGAGGCAGCTCCGGTTATCAGGTAGACCAGGAAAATGGTGCTCTGCACCGGAATACCCCGCAGTAAGGCGGCGTCGGGGTTGCCGCCAATAGCATAGATATTTCGACCACGTTTGGTGTATTTAAGGAACAGCGCCGCCAGGATAGCAATGGCAACGGCAATGATTACAACCCAAGGGACCCATTGCAGTCCAAAGGGTCCACGCTGAGACCAGCGGATCAGGGCCGTTGGGACATCGTTGGGATTGATCTGGCGGCTACCACTGACGATGAAAACAAACCCCCTGTAGACGCTAAGCGTGCCCAAGGTGGTAATGATAGGGGGGATACTGGCCCAGGCAATCAGCAATCCGTTGATTGCGCCCAAGCCTGCCCCGATCAGGATGCCCAGGAACACGCCCGCGAAGATATTGAATTCCGGGTTGTCGCGGAATATCATGCCGACCACAATCCCCGAAAAGGCGAGCATCGAACCGACAGATAAATCGATTCCCCTGGTAATGATGACCATCATTTCCCCGGAAGCGATGATGACTAATAGAGGTATCCACAGCAAGATGCTTCTGATATTGATCGGCCTCAAGAAATTCGGTTTGAATATCAATGTGACGCCAATAACCGCGAGGAGGAAGACAATGATGCCGAGCTCTCTGAATCGCGAAAGTTTGAGACCCAGGTCGCTGTTTCCTTTGTTGCTCAGCGTGTTGTCGATGGATGCCATGTTTTAAGCCTCTTCTAAGTCCGGACTGGTGGCGGCGGTGATTATGCGTTCGGCGGTGGCTTCTTCCCTGGTGAAATGGCCGCTGATCCTGCCTTCACGCATGACAATGATTCGGTCACTCATCGCTAGAATTTCGGGCATTTCAGAGGAGATCATTAAGATTGCCAGCCCTTGTGCAGCCAGTTCACCGATCAGTCGGTGGATCTCGGATTTTGCGCCAATATCAATGCCCCGTGTTGGCTCGTCGAACAGGATGATCTTGGGTGTGGCCAGCATCCATTTGGCCAGGACAACCTTCTGCTGGTTCCCGCCGGACAGTTCGCGCACTGGCTGGCTGAGTCGGCGCAAGACGATGTGTAGCTTGTCAACGTATTCCTGGGCGAATTTATCCTCAGTCGTTTTGCGCAGCCAGTGGTTGTCGGAAATGCTTTCGAGGGCGGCCAGGGTGATATTGTTGGAAATGCTCATCGTCATCAACAGTCCGTTATGCTGGCGATCTTCGGGCACATAGACCATGCCGTGGGTCAGAGCGTCACTGGGCTGCTTGATCTTAACCTCTTTTCCTTGAATGCGAACGGTTCCGGAATCGATGTCCAGCACCCCGAACAGCGCCCGGGCGACATCGGTGCGACCAGCGCCAACCAGCCCGGCCATCCCGACGATTTCGCCAGCCCGCACCTCGAACGAGATGTCGGTGAACTTGCGCACTCTGGACAGACCCTCTACCTGCAAAAGCGGTTCGCCAATTTCGTGTTCGCTGCCTCTGTCAAACAGGTCGCTCAACGGTCTGCCGACCATCACCTGGATAATCTCATCCGTAGTGGTGTTCTCTGGCCGGCGCTCTCCCACCCATTCTCCGTCCCGCAAGATGGTAATTCGATCACAGATATCGAATATCTCTTCCAGACGGTGGCTGATGAACACAATGGCGGCACCCTGTTGGCGCAAGCGGCGAATAATAACGAACAGACCTTCCACTTCGTTGGGGGTAAGAGCGGCTGTCGGTTCATCCATCAAAAAGATTTTCGCATCCTGGGAGAGCGCACCGGCCATTTCGACCATTTGCTGATCGGCCACAGACAGACCACGCACTTTGGCTCGTGGATCCAGAGTCCCGCCCAGAGAGGAGAGAATCTTTCTGGAGCGGGCATACATTGTCTTCCAATCCACTCGGGGCAAGCCGCGGTGCATTGGCTGGCGACCGATGTAGATGTTCTCGGCCACGTCGAGATCGGGGAAGGTCAGTGGCTCCTGGTGAATTAAGGCAATGCCTAGCTCGGTGGCAGAATGGGGGTTGGGAATGTGCACCGCCTGCTCGTTGAGGACGATTTCGCCAGACTTGGGTTGGTGAACGCCAGCCAGAATCTTGAGCAGCGTTGACTTACCAGCGCCATTTTCGCCAATCAGCCCATGCACTTCGCCTGGGTAGATGTCAAAGTCGACATCCTTGAGCACCTGCACGCCGCCGAAGGACATGGAGATATGTTTGGTCTGCAATAGGGGAGCATTTTCCATCACGTTTATAACCACCTGGAAGAAAGGGCGCATCAAGATTCGTCTTGAATCTCAGTTCGCCATATTGGAGTCCTATCAGAAGTTCTGGCTGAACTCGAGCTGCTCGAACAGGGCCGCCAACGGGGCGATGTCACCATCGATAGCCAGGGCCCGACAGGGTGACCCGTCTCGGCCGCGAATACGGAGTGGCATTGCAATGAGAATAACCTCGCTGCCAACTAAGCGATCCAGGCCGCACAACCCTTCGATGATCAGAACCTCTGCATCGGCGTTAAGCAGGGAATGATGAGAAGCCGTGTATTCGGCCGGATAGGTTGTGGGAGTATCTAGCGCCAAGCAGGCCACACCCTGTTTGGCCAACCAGGTGGTCAACTCGACGGTCAGGTATGGCTGGCCGCCAAAGTAATCAGGGTCTGGCAGAACCTTGTCCCAACCAGTATTGAAGATCAGCCTGCTTCCCGGGCCCACTTTGTCTTTGTATGCTTCAAAATCGACCAGGTCAATTGCCTCCCTGGCCTTTTTATGGCGAAAATCCAGCACATGGGCCAGGCCAAAACCTTTACGCACATCCAGATTTTCGACCGTACGGCCGTCGTCAAAAAAATGATAGGGGGCATCCAGGTGAGTGCCGTAGTGAGCGCTCATAATGATCTCTGTCATGTTATAGTTGAGATCAGCAATGGTCAGGTGGGCCTTGATATGTGTCTTGGGGTCAGGTTCAAAGGTGGGGGCACCGTCGTAAATGTCTTGCGAAAGATCAACCAGACGTAACATCATAAAACCTCCTCTTAGTCGAGGTGAAAGTACTCTTTCAGCTCAATCATGCTTTCATCCACAAGCTGACCGCTCAGATTCTCAAAATAGGGCTCCATGAACGCATTCCAGCGGGCATTTACCTCCTCTTGGGCGACTTTGTCCAATGCTGTCTGGAAATCGACCGGCGTTTCGAAGTATCCGAAGATCAGACCGTCATCGCGTATGAACAAAGTATAGTTATGCCAGCCAGTCCGTTTCAGGGCATCTAGCATCTCCGGCCAGACATGCTCATGGTGCTTCTCATACTCCTCCATCATTGTCTCTTTTACTTTTAGTAAAAAGCCGACGCGTTTCATGTCTTTCTCCTTGAGGACAGGAATCAACCGCCTGAGATGCGATTAGTACAGCAAGGCGTAAGTCCTTGGACGGTTGAAATAGTCACTTTGCGTCAGCCGCATCCGTGATGCGGCGTGGTAGTTAACAAAACCCGCCGCATCACGGATGCGGCTAGCGCTTGATAACTGGCCATCTATTTATGCCTGCATGTGTTAGTCCGTACCGGCGAAACTGGAAGACTCACCCAGTCCTTCCGATCCCATGGCCTGATAACCGCCGTCGATGGCCAGGTCGGTGCCGGTGATGAAAGAAGCGTCATCGCTCAACAGGAAGAGGGTTGGCCCTGCGCACTCGATAGATTCGCCACAGCGACGCAGCATGTGGAATTTACCCCAGATAGGATCCCACTTCTCCCGGCCGCCGCCATTCATCTCGGCTGCCTTGTACACTTCGCGGGTCCAAATCCAACCCGGACTGATGCTATTGACGCGGATGTTAAATGGAGATAGGTCCAGAGCCATGCACTTTGTCAGGGTGTTGACGGCGCCCTTGGCCGCGTTATAGGTCCAGCGATTGGGTTGGGCGATGAAGGCGGAAATGCTGGACATGTTGACCACGGCGCCCCCGCCCTGGGCCTTCATCGGTTCCACACAGTATTTGACCATGGATGCATAGCCAACCGGCCCAACCATAAAAACCCGTTCCCAATCTTCTCGCGTGGCATCCATCCCTTTGGCGATGAAGGAAAAGGCGTTGTTGACCAAGTAGTTGACCTTGTCCCATTTGGCAACGGTGGCGGCGACTGCCTCTTTGCAGAAAGCATCATCACTCATGTCGCCTTGTAAAAAGAGGACGTCCCAGCCATTGGCTTGCAATTCCGCCTGTGTCGTTTCCCCGGCGTTGCTAATGCCGGTGAAAGTCACGGCGCAACCTTCTTTACATAACTCTTCCACGATTGCCCGACCAATGCCGTTTGAGCCACCGGTGACAATCGCCACCTTCTCCTTGAACCGGTCGACAACGGGTGTTCTTGTTATCATTGTTTTTCTCCTTTTCTTATTTATTGGCTGATTGATAAGTTGAGGGAAAAGCGCGGTGTTTGCGCCTGATTGCTGGTTACCATGGGGAAACGAGAGCTTCATCATCTGTCTTCAAACCATTAGCAAGCCACCGTTTACACTCAGCGTCTGTCCGGTGATGAACCCGGCCTCGTCCGAGGCTAGAAAGCGCACAGCAGCGGCAATATCGGCCGGATGTCCCAGGCGCCCGGCTGGCGTCTTGCCGATAATATTGTCGATGACCGCCGCATCCCAGTCCCTGGTCATCTCCGACTCAGTCGTGCCGGGTGAGACGGCGTTAACCTGCACATGAGGAGCGAGGATTCGGGCTAATGCCTTGGTTAGGCCTATTAAACCGGCCTTGGAAGCGGAATAATGCAAACCGACGACCAGTCCCCCCATCTGACCGGCACTGGAGGCGATGTTGATGATTTTACCGGATTGGCGCCGGCGCATGGAAGGAATGACAGCCTGACTGAACAAAAAGGCTCCTTTCAAATTGACATCTAAAACGAGCTCCCATTCCTCTACGGTAATTTCCTCCACGCGGGTGATAGGGCAGACGCCGGCGTTGTTCACCAAAATGTCTATCTGTTGCCACTCTGCCAGAGTTCGGTCAATAACACTGCGAACCTGGTTCACGTTGCGGACATCGGCTGACAGGCCAATAGCATCAAACCCTTCATCGCGCAGCCGGGCGGCGGCTTGCTTGGCCAACGCACCGTCGATGTCAACCAGGACGGTAGACGCCCCGGCCGCGGCCAGTGTTCGGCCAATTTCGAGACCGATACCCCGGCCGGCGCCGGTTACAATGGCAATTTTGTTATTGAGCATTTCTAGACTAGCCATGAATAAGGGTGTTCGATAGAGTGCTTCACTCTTTGTAAAAATTGCGCTGCCGGCGCGCCGTCAACCAGGCGATGGTCAAAAGTCAGGCTCAGTGATATCACAGTTTCCACGCTGGGTTGTCCATCGACGGGGATTATCTTTTCCTTCAGCCGGCCAATGCCCAAAACAGCGCATTCCGGCGGGTTGATGATAGGTGTGAAAAAGTCAATCTCATATTTACCCAGGTTGGTCAGGGTAAAGGTGCCGCCTTGAAGTTCGTCAGGGTCGGCCTTACCGGCGGCGGCGCGGGGCAGCAGGTCGTCCATCGCCAGACTCACCTCTCGCAGCGTTCTCGTATCCACACTGTTGATGACCGGTACGATCAACCCTCGTTCGGTGTCAACCGCCACTCCCATATGCACCGCCGGATGGTAAACTATCTCGTCACCCTCGATCGAAGCATTCAGAGCAGGATATTCCAGCAGTGCCAGCGCCGTTAATTTGGCCAGCAGAGCGTTATAGCTGGGGACATATTGCAGCGCTGGATCCGCCTTCATCTGCGTGCGAATCCTCACCAGTTCACTGGCAATGGCTTCGGTGGTCAGCGTCACCGGTGCATTGGTCTGCCAGCTTTCATGCATACGCCGGGCAATGGTGCGGCGTGTGCTACTCATTGCTTCACGTCGGGTTGGCCGCTGTGGCAAGGGGTCTGCCGGTGCATCAGCCTGCTTGAGCATCTGGCGCACCATTGCCTCCACGTGGTCGCGTTTGATGCGAGTGTGGGGATAGCGTTCGGCCAACGCTTGCAGGTCCAGGCCGTAGGCTTCGACCAGGCGTTGGGCTAGTGGAGAAATGCGCACCGTGTCTGTTGCCGGCCGTGGCGCTGAAGCCAGGCTGGCAACCAGGGCCTCCACATCACGCACTTTAACACATCCGTTCGTACCGGTGGGGGTGGCCTGTTGCCAATCGACGTTCAATTCTCTGGCCAGCCGGCGTGCGGCGGGACTGGAAGGACGCCGCCGGTGCGATGGAGCCGACTCCGGCTGGCCGGTTGTAACCGGAGCAACAGCGACAGATTGGCTCACAACTTCGGTCACGGGCGTCGTCGGGACGGATGCTGTTGCTGATGAAAGCGTGTCCGGTAGCGGCTCCCCCTCGGCCAGAATATAGCCCACCACCTGTCCTACCGGAATAGGGCCGGATTTTTGGTGGTGCAGGATATGTAGAACGCCGGCGGCTACGGCCTCGACATCAACGGCAGCTTTGTCACTCTCGACGACAAAAAGGACGTCGCCGATCTTCACCTGGTCGCCGGTCTGTTTGACCCATTCGATGATTTCGCCGCTGTCCATCGACAATCCCAACTGTGGCATCACAACTTCGTGACTCATCGTTTCCTCGCTACGCTCTCATCTCGCGCACGATTTCGATCATTTGTTGGGTCGAGGGAATTGTAGCGTCTTCGAGGTTGGGGGCGAAAGGAATCGGCACATCGGCTGCTCCCAGCCGTCGCACCGGTTCATCCAGATAGTCAAACGCACCCTGCGCAATCCGGGCGGCAATCTCTGCCGTGACGCCAAAACTCTGATACCCTTCATCCACGACCAAAACATGACCGGTCTTGATGGCTGAGCGAATCAGGGTCTTCTCATCCAGCGGAGACAGGGTGCGGGGATCGATGACTTCCACCGAGATGCCCTCCGCCGCTAAAGCCTCCGCCGCCGCTAAAGCCCCCGGCACCATACTGGATGTGCAGATGATGGTCGCATCGCCTCCTTCTCGTTGAATTCGCGCCTGGCCCAAAGGAGTAACGTAGTCTCCGCCAGGCACTGGGCCCTTTTGAGCATAAGTCATCTTGTCTTCAAAGTAGATAACGGGGTTATCGTCACGAATAGCGGCCTTGAGCAGCCCCTTGGCGTCTTCAGGGTTGGACGGCATCACCACTTTCAGGCCCGGGATGTGGCACATCCAAGCTTGCAGACTTTGGCTATGCTGAGCTGCTGCCCGGCGCCCGGCCCCCATCGCCGTGCGGATGACCAGGGGAATCTTGGTTTGGCCGGCGGTCATGTAGCGTAGTTTAGCAGCCTGGTTGACGATTTGGTCGCTAGCCAGCGGTAGAAAATCACTAAACATGATTTCGACAATGGGGCGCAGGCCGGTCATGGCTGCTCCAACAGCCAACCCCACTATACCTGCCTCGGCAATGGGCGTGTCGAACACTCGTTCAGGGCCAAAAGCGGTATACAGGCCAGATGTAACCTTGAACACGCCGCCGGCAGCGCCGATATCTTCCCCCATAATAATGATGGAGTCATCGCGGGCCATCTCTTCGTGCAAAGCCTCATTGATAGCCTCACGCATAGTTAGTTCGCGCTCCCGAACCATTTCAGGCATAGACATCGGTGTACACCTCCGCAATGTCTGGATAGGGAGACTGCTTGGCAAATTCTACAGATGCCTGAATGAGCTGTTCCTCTTCTGCATCGATTTTTTCCAACGCCGCTGAAGTCACTGTTTCATTCATAAGCAGATGTTTCCTTAATCGATGTAGGGGGCATTTTTCCGTCCAGGCGTCAATCTCAGCCTGACCACGATAGCCGTAGGTGTCGCCTTGGTCCCCCATGTGGTGTCCGCGCCAGCGGTAGGTTTTGCATTCGAGAAAAGCTGGCCCCTTTCCCTCACGTGCGTGGCCAACCGCCCATTTTGCGGCTTGATAGACCTGCAGTACGTCGTTACCGTCTACCGTTCTCGCCGAAATGTTCATGGCTTCTGCTCGGGCCGGGCCGCTGCCGGCAGTGGATTCGTCGCTGGATGTGTACTCGCCGTAGCCGTTGTTTTCCAGCACGTAAACCACCGGTAGTTGCCATAGAGAGGCCATGTTTGCAGTTTCGTAGAAGATGCCCTCATTGAGAGCTCCGTCCCCAAAAAAAACCACCGAAATCCGGTTTTCGCCTTTGACTTTGGCAGACAGCGCCGCACCGGCGGCTATCCCCAGGCCGCCACCCACGATACCATTCGCCCCCAAAATTCCCAGGCTCATATCTACAATGTGCATACTGCCGCCTTTACCCCGATTGTAACCGGTCGCCTTACCCAGCAATTCTGCAAACATCCGTTTGGGATCGCCGCCTTTGGCCAGAAGATGACCATGTCCCCGGTGTGTGCTGGTGATATTGTCGGCTGGAAAGAGATTGAGGCATACCCCTACCGCCACGGCTTCCATACCGGTGTAGAGATGAGCCAGACCAGGCATTATTCCGCGACTGTAAATATCGTAGACAGTTTCTTCAAATTTACGAATGCGCACCATGCGACGATACATTTCCAGTGTTGTTTTCAGTGACACTGCACCTTCAGACACCGGCTGACTGGATTGTAGCGATGCTTTCATGAATTCACCCTTCGTGAGGGAAATGAAGAGATGGACCCTGGCGTTCTTCGGTTTTGCCACGAATTGCCCGAATTTCACGAAAAAGAAGGTGAAAACCTTTCATCATTCGTCTCATTCGTGCAATTTGTGACCGAAGATGCGTCTATCGGTGACGGATTCCGTTTTCGCCAGACTCCAGTTAAGATTTGTAGCGGGTGTTGATCTCGATATCAAGTGCATCAAGCACCTGGTTGATATGTTCAATCATTGCTTGCCGGGCAGCCTGGGAATCGTGGTCGGCGATAGCCTCAAAAATTTTCCGATGCCAATGACGTGCTTGTGCTAAAGCGCCCGGTACAATAAAAGCCTGACGGCGGTTAAAATTCATCAGATCTTGTACCGATGTCATGACCATCAACAGCACAGGGTTATCTGACACTCTGGTAATATGCAAGTGAAAAGCGGTATCCCTCTGGGCATGCTGGTTAATGATGTCATCTTCAGGAAGTTCTGAGATTTTTCGCAGCTCCTCGATTTCTTCCGGAGTAATTCGTTCAGCGGCCAACGCTGCAATCTCCGGTTCAAGCAGCATCCGAAACTCCATCAGGTGCAAAATAGCGTTTTCTCCGTAGATCAGCAGCATAGTGGTCGGGTCAAGCGTTTTCCACTCGTCAATCGGATTTACAATTGTTCCCCGCCCCTGCTTAACCGAAACAATGCCACGCGTTACCAGTGAACCGATCGCTTCCCGTACGGCCACACGACTAACCCCGGTCAGCTCGGCAATCTCCCGTTCGGAGGGTAGCCTCGTCCCCGGTGCGTATTCCCCGGACACGATTCGTTTAAGAAGCTGTGCGCTGATTTGGTCACTAACTTTGGTGCGGTCAACGGTTTTGAAAGAACCCGTTAAAAGAGGTGAGTTCATAGCCACCTGGGTTATAAATTAAAAGCCAGATATCTGGACGGAGTATTGATGAGATGCTGTAAGACAACTAATGGTTAGTGGACTAATGGTATGACCAATTATAGGATAGATTCATCTTCTTGTCAAGTGCCAGAGCAGCAGTTTTCTGAAAAAATGAGTCGTGCTTGCACCTTTGCATCGTGTTGTCCAATTCGCTTTGGTCATTTTCTGTGGCGCTTGGTATGATGTGATAGATTTCGGTGTTGTCGGATGATAAGATTGGTTCACACACTGCTCAGTCATTCACAATTCATACGGTCACCAGCGATATGACGAAACTCGAAGACCTCAAACAAGGCGCTACCATCACAGGCATTCTGCCCGGCAACAAGCCCGATGATTGGATCCTGGCTCTGGTGGAAGTGCCCAAGCGCGAGGAAACGCCGACGGATGTGGCCGAAGCGCTGTTGGCGGAGAACGGCCCCGGGTATTTTACCGGCGAGGGCTGCCGTGTGCGCTACCTGCGCCATCCCTTCCGGCGGGAGCCTGATTTCGATGCGGTTGGTGTAAACTATGATTGGTCGAAACTGTGGAATGTGGGTACACTGATGGGATGAAACCGGAAAGGATTTTCAACAGGAGAAGGCAAAGCCATGATCACTGAACAAAAACTTCTCGAACTGAT
>JAADFV010000414.1 GCA_013152695.1 Chloroflexota bacterium
GATGCCTTCGACCTGACCGCCTTACGGGAGCGCTTCACCCTCGATAAAGCGAACCCCGATGGTTCGCAGCAGATGCTTGACTGCACGCAGCGCTATTACACTTGTCCCGAGCTGCGCTGGCTGTTGCGCCAGGTCGGCTTCCGTCGTGTGGAATTCTTCGCCTGCAGCGAGGGCGGCTACGATCGAAATCTGAAACCGGCGTCGGCCCATTTCGAGTTCGGGATTATCGCTGAGAAATAAATTGTAGTTGTTTTGCTGAGTACTACTGCCTTTTTGCAGGTGTCATCGTTTCACCCTGGCGGGGGTGTCGTGAAGGGCCGTCGGATCGCACCCCCGCCAGAATCTAGCTCAGGCGACTATCCTCCTTCACCACCTCCCTCGATGGTTCCCACCGGCTGGCCGAGGATAATATCGACAATCCCCGATGGTTCGTATTCGCTAACATCTGCCAGGGTGCGGATGCGTGATGTTTCATCAGCTTCGATGTTGTAGGCCGCCAGACGGTTCAATGCTTCCTCTACCGGCACATCCATTTGCTGACAGATTTCTGCCACGGTGTAGCGCCCCCAACCCCGGCTCATTACAGGCGCCATAGACTCATGTCCTTCGCTTGTATCAACGCTTGTATCGACTTCACTTTCATGAGTATGGATGATTTCCTCTCCCACGCCAGTGCTATTGGCCTCCCAGGCGCTGGAAAGGGTTTCTCCCCAATCCATAACCGTGCTGAAGGGAGGCCAGTTTTCAATAGTTCCCACGCCGATGAGTAACGTCAAAAGAATAGCAATAATAAATTCGCGTTTGAGTCGATACGCGTGTTTTGCCCGATCCCACAAATAGTTGACCAGGATTTTCCAGTTGACTACGATATGAATGATGGCGAATAGCACCGCTGCGTAACTGAAAAGTGTATGTAGGGCTTCCCACTGCCCTTTATCGAGCCCCAGAATACGCCAATCGACAGCGTGGGCGTAATGTCCTGGCGGTGCAATGTACAAAATGACACCGGATACCAGGATAATGATACCTGAGGTGGTGAGAAAGAACGATGCGAGATTGCGCCACTTGATCGCGTGTAAAACATTTCTTTTCGTCGTCATAATATCCTCCTCAATCAGAAAGTACAGTAAACGAACTCATCCCCGCTCACTTATGAACGGGGATGAGTGTGAATGTATATTCTAGCTGTGACCTTGACCACCATGGCCACCTCGGCCACCACGACCGCCCTGGCCGTGTCCGCCTTGGCCGCCTTGGCCACCTTGACCACCATGGCCGCCTTGGCCACCTTGGTTGCCATGACCCTGGCCATTGCTACCCGCCATGATGGCATCGTAGCTGGCCTGATCCAGGTACTGAGGTGTATAGCTCTCGCCACTCACCTGTTCCAGGTTACTGACGAAGGCACGCAAGTGGTTTTCGGAACCGGACATGAGGCTGTTGTAAACTTGCTGGATATCGGCATTGTCAGTGTTGGCAATGGCTTCTTCCAGGTCGATGATGTCGACTTCCTCGATGGTGGCGCCTACTTTCAACGCATCCTCAACGGATTGGCTGCCCTGTTCCACAAGCTGATCGTAGAGTGCCTGCAGGTCGGGATTGGTGAAGACGCCTACGGTGTCATCCGTGACCGGATCTTCGATGCCGTAGCGCTCAAGGAGGACGGCGACGGCATCCATATGCTGCTGCTCAGATTGGCTGATGTTGGCGAAGACAGAGAGATCCCATTGCTCGTTCAAGGTGATGTACGCGTCCCGGGCAACCTTCTCTTCCTCACGCATCCACAGCAGATCGGCGATTTCTTGTTCGTCTACCTCGCCGGCCGGGGGCAAATTGATGGCGGGGTCGGTATGGCCGCCTTGATTACCTTGATTACCATGGCCGTAACCCTGAGGTTGCATCGTCGTGTCGACGACATCAGGTTCGGTTGCGGCCTGGACTGCGAGGGCGCCGCCGAACACCAAAGTCAGTGTCAGTGCGCCAGCTGCGATTCCATAAATAAGGGTCTTTGTGCGTTTCATTGTCATATTCTCCGTAATTCGTAGTGATGGGTGAAGTTGCTTGTTGTTGGCGAGTGGATGTGTATCCTTAACTCTGCTTTCAGTATAGAGGAACATTTTGGAGAATTATTGGAGGAAATATGGAGATTATGTGGAGATTTAGGGAGGTGAGGACTCGACGACAAACGAGCATTTCGGCAGCTGGCGGTGGCATTTGTCCAATCAACGCTGCTAACGGCCAGCAAGAGGCCGCATGAAGGGCGCTAAACCGCGAAAATGGCCCAAAACAGGAGAAGGTGTTGGTTTAGGGCCATTTGTTCTAAGTATTACAGCACCAGTCTAACTTATGAGGACGTGTGAGCAATTCCCAACCTGCTACTTAGGGTGACACACTATTTTTTCTTATCCACCAAGAATTCTGTGATTATACTTGATATAAAAATGAAGGACGCATGAGGAAAAACATAGGAAAAACATATTTTTTATCGTAAATCATAATTCCTCAAATGTGACGTTAATCATATAACAATGAAATGAAAAATAGTATAATGAATTACTGTACTATTGTATTGTGTGCAGGCAGATGATTTTGCTGCAATATTTGGGTCTACACATCTTCTGCCAGAAAATGCACTTCGATTCTGTGCTCAAGGAGTAAAAAACCTATGAGGAAAGTCCTACTCACGACCGCTGCCTTGCTACTGGTCATAACGATTCTTGTGGGGGGAGGAGCTCAACAAGTTGCCGCTGATGTACCAGGGGCTGTCTGCCCTGATAATCTGCAGCAAAGTGGTTTGTTTTCTCCGGGAGATCCTTTCTCGGAAAAAATCTTTTTACCTTTCCAACTCTCTCCCTGTAGTTCTCCTGTCGAGATCCCTTTTTATGACAGTTGGGCGACTTCCGCACATAATAGTGCCACAGCCGATGCTTTCCACCATTGGGATACAGAGGGCGAAATACCCACTTCCTGTGCTAAGTGCCACAGCTCATGGGGCTACCTGGATTACTTAGGTGTTGATGGCAGTGAGCCTGGCGTTGTTGACAAAGCTGCTCCTATTGGCTCGACTGTCGATTGCAGAACATGTCACAACGATGCCACCCTTGCGTTGACGAGTGTCACCTTCCCCTCCGGTGAAACCATCACCAATCTCGGTGATGAGTCTCGCTGTATGATTTGTCATCAGGGGCGTGAATCTAAAATTAGCGTCGATCAATATATTGTCGATAAAGGCGCTGATTCGGATGTCGATGCTGTCAATACCGCCCTGAGCTTCCGCAACATACATTACTTCGCTGCCGCGGCTACCCAGTATGGCACCCTTGTCAAGGGCGGCTACGAATATGATGGGATGGCCTACGACTTGAAATTCCAGCACGTACAGTCTTACGATCAGTGCATTGAATGCCATGATCCCCATACGCTGCAAGTACAGGTCAATGAGTGTGCCACTTGTCACACTGCTGTGACCACAGTGGAAGACTTGAAAGACGTACGTATGAAGGGGTCGACGAACGACTACGATGGCGACGGCAATACGACAGAAGGCATGTACTATGAGATAGTCGGCCTGCAGGAAATGCTTTACACTGCTATTCAGGCCTATGCCAACGAGGTCAGTGGTACGCCCATTGTCTACGATGGGGGTTCCTATCCTTATTTCTTCATCGACACCAACGCCAATGGTCAGCCGGATCCTGACGAAACCAACTACGGAAACCGCTATAATGCCTGGACGGCGCGGCTGTTGAAGGCTACATACAACTACCAGGTTTCCGTCAAAGATCCAGGCGCCTTCGCCCACAATTCCAAGTACATCATCCAGCTTCTGCATGATTCGATTGCCGATCTCAACACGATGCTCAGCACACCGGTTGATCTGTCCAGCGCCCATCGCAATGATGTCGCTCACTTCGCTGGCAGTACGGCTCCCTTCCGCCATTGGGATGGTGATGGTGAGGTGCGAGGAA
>JAADFV010000415.1 GCA_013152695.1 Chloroflexota bacterium
GTATGATTTGAATTAGCAATAGCGGTCGTGGTTTCGTTTTTCAAGGAGTGGCTCACTCCGCCAATTGCCGGATTCAGATGTATTCTTAAAGTTAATTTTAGGTTCGACCCTACACTGAGAGCAGGCAATTGAAGTAGAAAAGCCAATGGCAGCTAAGTCCCGCACAGAAGACATTCCTGCTCCTTATTGTGAAGTTGTGAATGTCAGGTTCGGTGCTTGGCCCAAAAGCTACAGCAATCCCATCGCAGCAAGAGGAAATAAAAACGAGAGAAGCAATGCAATCGTCGGGATTGGATTTTCAGCCGCTACTCGAAACGTAGTTTTTTCTAGGCGAAACATCTTTGCAGTATCCTCTCTATAACGCTTTGAAAGGAGCAACGAAATAAGGACGGTACCAAACGTTGATGCCACGAGAACAGCAATTTGTGCGTTACTTGAGATTTTTCAGTTCCTAAAAGTAGTTTTGCCCACGTTATCGACATCAAGCCTTTGCTTCAACGGCAGCTTTGTCCCGCGTTGCCGACCTTTGCACAGATTGCGGCTAACGTCCGTTTGAGCCCAAAGTGACGATATCAACACATCATCTAAATGTCAGTTTTTGATCAACGAAAGGTTGCTGGTCGGTAACTATAAGCACATAATGCGGTATGAGAGCTCCTGACATTAATCGACCTAATATACTGGCTTTAGGGTTGCTTATTCTTGTTTTTGTTTCGCCGAATGCGCTCGCTGAAACCAAAGGGATCGATTTGGTGGCCGCGGGTCAGACATACAACCTCTGGCAAAGTTTCCAAGAAAGGTGCCTTACTCCCGCAGAAAACGGGCGGGACTTTCGAACAGATGGCTTGGTGGAAATCAGTCCAACCGAGGTGTTCCCCGAAAACTTAACGGGATCGCCAGCACCATCGAATGAACAGGCATTCAGCCCAAACTCAGGAAGTTGGACCTTGTACATAGTGGGGAAAGAGCTTTGCTATGTCCTTTCTCAAAGTGAAGAACAGAGCGCTCGACAAGCTGCGGAGAGCTGGGCTGAAGCCGCCGTCGCATCTGAGCGGTACGATTTGGATCATCATCTTGGAAACGAGTTGCACGGATTGTTGTGGTATGGGGGACAAATCACCGTCAGCCATGGAGACATCGCAATCGGCTGGAAAACCGGGTTTGGTGTATTTGTCAAATAATCACTATGTTGAGCACTTGTTTAGTGGCGCAATATTTCCCGGTAAGACCTGCTTTGTCAACGCCGGACTAAAACTACGTCATTCGCCGGAGAGAAAGTCCATCAGTTGGGGTGGCCTAGGTTTGTCCATAGCCCCGCACGGCGGATCTCATATAGCGACGGAGGTGTGTGGGGCTGTGGACAAACCGGGTTGCGGTGTTTGTGCTTCAGACTTTGCCCGACTGACGGCTGTGTTTGAGGCGGAAGCTCTCGCCGTTCATTTCCAGAATGTGGACATGGTGGGTCAGCCGATCCAGCAGGGCGCCGGTCAGGCGTTCCGATCCGAAAGTACTGGTCCATTCATCGAACGGCAGGTTGGACGTCACGATGGTGGAGCCGCGCTCGTAGCGCTGTGAGAAGATCTCAAACAGCAACTCTGCACCGGTTGGCGACAGCGGTACGTATCCCAGTTCATCAATAATCAGCAACCGGTATTTGGCCAGTTGCTTCTGCAGACGTAATAGCCGCTTCTCGTCTCGGGCTTCGAGGAGTTCATGCACCAAAGCCGATGCGGTGATGAAGCCGACGGCCAGGCCCTTCTGGCAGGACGCCAACCCAAGGCCGAGGGCAATATGCGTCTTGCCGGTGCCGCTGTTGCCTACGGCGATGATGTTCTCATTGCGGGTGATGTAATCACAGCGGGCCAGTTCCATCACCAGCATCTTGTTCAGCGAGGGCATGGCCTTGAAGTCGAAGCTGTCAAGACTTTTGACTGCTGGGAACTTTGCCGCCTTGATCCGCCGTTCCACCATACGCCGTTCCCTGTCGATCAGTTCCAGTTCAGCGAGGCGCAAAAGATAGCGGGAATGATCGATGCCCTCGGTCGAGCATTGTCTGGCAACCTTGTCATACTCGCGCAGGAAGGTTGGCAGCCGCAGCGCCTTAAGGTGATGGGCCAGTAATAGCTGAGGCGAACCGGTCATGACTGACCTCCCGACAGAAGTGCCATATAGTCATGTGCGGACGTGACGGCGACATGGGCCTTGGGCAGGTATGGATAAACCGTCATATCGAGCCGTGGGGGCCGGCGTTCAATCCGGCACAAGACCAGATGCTTCACCGCGTCAAAGCCAATGGTGCCGCGTTCAAGGGCGCTCTGCACTCCGGCTTCAACGTCCGCGATCCGAAATGTCTCTAGCAGCCGCAGAACCTGAACGAACTCGCGCTTGCCCTTTTTGCCCATGCGGGCCTCCATAAGGCGGCGCAGTATGATGAAGGCTTCCGGCAGTTCCCAATCGGCCAGCGGGGCGGCCTGATCAAGCGCATTGGTCTTCTGTTCGATCAGCGCCAGATAATGAAGTGGATCAAAGACGTAATCCTCCTTCTCCCAGGACCGGACATGGCGGGCAATGACTTCAGCCCCGCAGGCAATCACCACCTCATGCACATAACCACGGACCAGAACTTCTTGGTGACCGTAGGCAGTTGGAACCGAGTAATCATTGCCCCGGTAGCGCACCAGGGACAGTGAACTCACCCGAACAGATTGTTTGTCGCAGGCGTCGTAAGGAACAACAGGCAGGGGTTGGAGCCGTTCCACATCAGCCTCAAATCGTTCCCCAATCGTACCCTTGTGACTGCGCAGCTTATCATCCATTCGCTTGCTGCATTGTTCCGCCAGATGGGCATTAAGATCATCAAAGCTGGCAAACCGGGGTTTGGGCACCATGAAGTTCCGGCGGGTGTAGCCCACCATCCCTTCGACCTTGCCTTTATCATTCCCTTTACCGGGGCGGCCAAAGCGATCCTCAAACAGATAATGAGATACCAGTTCTGAGAACACCCGGGTTCGTTTGCGCTTTCCATCCCCCAGAATGCGGGCGACGGCAATCCGTGTGTTATCATAAAGGATCGACACGGGCACACCGCCGAAGAACGCAAATGCTGCCACATGCGCGTCACAGAAAGCTTCCGTCGTCTCTGCCGGATATGCCTTCAAAAAGCACGCATCTGAATGCGGCAGGTCCATTACCAGAAAGTGGATCTTGCGCTCAACACCGCCAATCACTGCAAGCGCTTCACCAAAGTCAGCCTGAGCATGCCCTGGTGGATGCGTCAGTGGAACAAACATCTCCCGCTGACGCTGCCTCGCAGCGAAGATATAATCCTTCACAATCGTAACACCGCCTTCAAAGCCATGCTCATCACGCAGGCGTTCAAATACCCGCTTTGACGTGTGCCGCTGCTTCTTTGGAACCAGCTTATCTGCCTCCAGAATCTGATCAATAATCCCCGTAAACGCATCCAGCTTCGGGCGACTAACACGTTGGCGGCGCCGATACCCCGGGGGAACAGAGTAAGCCAACATCTTGGCGACCGTACGAGGATCAATCCCAAATACCCGTGCCGCCTCTCGACTGCTCATACCATCGACTAAAACCGCGTGACGTACCCGCCCGTACAAATCCACTTGCTTCATCCCCGCCCTCTGAAAACAGAAAGCTTATCATTGATG
>JAADFV010000416.1 GCA_013152695.1 Chloroflexota bacterium
CTGGGGGGCCGGATAGGCTTCTACTACACTCATGAAAAAGGCGTAGGTTTCTTCACTGCCTGTCAACAGGTCTGCATCTTGTTGATTGAGCTGGTACTCGTTTTGTAGCTGTTCGTACGCGGTCGCCAGGGCAGGATGAGCCTCTCGTTGTCGTTGCCGCTCGCTAGAAAGCGTGCCCACAGTGGTTTTGGTGGGCGCTGGGGGCGTGTCGGCAGGGCGGGAAGGAGGAGTGGCACTGGGGCGTTGTTTCTTGGCCCAGGTGTCTCGTAAGGTGATGATGCGATTGAAAACCAGGGCATCAGGATGCGAATCAATCCTGTCACGGATAAAATAGCCTTGTCTTTCGAACTGATAACGGGTATCTTCTGGATCCGAAGCGATGCTGGGTTCGAGCCGGGCATCTCTCAAGACTGTGAGGGAGTCGGGATTGAGGTAATCCTTAAAGCTCTTGCCTTCCTCGACATCTTCTGGATTGGGGACGGTGAAAAGGCGGTCGTAGAGACGTACTTCGGCGGGGATGGCGTGCCGGGCCGAGACCCAGTGAATGGTGCCGTGGACTTTTCGCCCTCGCGGTCGTGCACCCAGAGTGTCTGGGTCGTACGTACAACGAATTTCCTTGATAGCCCCAGTTTCATCCTTGATCACCTCGTCACAACGGACGACATAGCTGTAACGCAAGCGTACTTCGCGTCCAGGCGCCAGGCGTTTGAATCCTGGCGGCGGGTTTTCGGCAAAATCATCCTCTTCGATCAAGAGTTCGCGGCAAAACGGCACCTGACGGCTGCCCTCTTTGGCAATATCACGCGGCCAGTAAGGGGCATCCAGCCATTCTTCCCTGTCCTCAGGGTAATTACTGATGATGACTTTGAGAGGACGAAGGACTGCCATCACACGCGGGGAACGGTAGTTGAGATCATCGCGAATGACGTGCTCAAATAATTCGATTTCCACACGACTGTTGACTTTGGCTACACCCACACGTTTGGCGAAGGTGCGAATTGCCTCAGGGGTGATGCCGCGGCGGCGCATCCCCACCAATGTGGGCATGCGGGGATCATCCCAACCCTGTACGAGTTTCTCTTTAACCAGCTGCAGGAGCTTACGCTTGCTCATTATGGTGTAATCGAGATTGAGCCGGGCAAATTCGTATTGGCGGGGCTGCGGTGGTTCGATGAGACGGTCGACCAGCCAGTTGTAGATGGCGCGATTGTTTTCGAATTCGAGCGTACAGATGGAATGGGTCACCCGTTCGATGCCATCGGATAGGGGATGGGCGAAGTCATACAGGGGGTAGATGCACCAGGCATCGCCCTTGCGGTAATGATGGGCATGACGAATACGATAGAGTATGGGGTCACGCATGATCATGTTGGGCGAAGACATATCGATTTTCGCGCGCAGAACATGTTCGCCATCGGCGAATTCACCGGCACGCATTCGCCGAAATAGCTCGAGATTTTCCTCTATCGAGCGATTTCGGTAAGGACTTTCGCGTCCTGGCTCGGTGACCGTTCCCCGGTACTGGCGAATTTCTTCCTCACTGAGGCTATCGACATAAGCATCCCCCATGCGGATAAGTGTTTCCGCAAATTGATAGAGCTTATCGAAATAGTCAGAGGCAAAGTAAAGATGCTCTCCCCAATCGTAACCCAACCAGTGGATCGCTTCTTTGATTGATTCTACATATTCGATATCTTCGGTTGTGGGGTTGGTATCATCAAAACGGAGATGGCAGCGGCCTCCAAATTCCTCTGCCAGGCCAAAATTCAGGACGATCGATTTAGCATGGCCAATGTGCAGATAACCGTTGGGTTCGGGAGGGAAACGGGTGACAACCTGGCCACCATAAGTGCCGGCAGCGATATCTTGCCGGACAATCTCACGAATGAAATCTCGGCTTTCTTCTTGTTCGGGGGGGGAAATTGGGTTGGAGGAAGATTGGGGGTCGACCATCGATGGAACCTCTTTCTCAGGAATATTCTTCATGGTAATTGCCATGAAAGGTACGACATAACAGGATGAAGGGGGAGGTATTGACCCATTTTGATACGTATTTGCGGCACGCCAGATGAGTCAGGATGTGAGGAAGCTTTGTTCTCGAACTCCCGCCTTTTTAGCTTACAAGATTTTTAGATTAGCGACCATCTTACCCCGAACAGGGGTAGAACTCAAATCATTTGCTCAAAGTGATTGTGTTCGTTTCGTCATAGCGACACTTTGTGCCATACCTATGAAAATCATCAAAGAAAAATAGGCATTACCGCCATAACTAAAGAAGGGCAATGGTAGCCCCGTGACAGGTACGAGACCCATGTTCATGCCCACGTTGATAACGGTCTGGAAAAGAATAATGCCGGCGACACCGGTCACCAACAACTGGCCAAAAGCATCGGGAGCCTGGGCGGCAATACGCCAGAGCCGTAGCATCACAACGAGCAAGAGGATCAAGAGGATAACAGCACCAATGAAGCCCATTTCTTCTGCCACCACCGAGAAGATGAAGTCGGTATGGCGCACACGTAAGAAATGCAACTGGCTTTGCGTCCCCTGACCATAGCCTTTCCCCAGCCATCCTCCTGAGCCCACACTAACCAGGGCCTGCTGGACATTGAAAAAGCTATCGGGATCGGCGGTGGGGTCCAGAAAGATGAGAATACGGTTACGTTGGTGGCCGCGTAACAATGACCAGAGGAAGGGCGCGGACACGGCGCTGATCACGCTGATACCGAGGATATGACGCATGGTAAGCCCGGCCGCCAGAAAAATCAGCCCCCCTTCCACAATCAGAACGATAGCTGTGCCCAGGTCTGGTTCCAGGAAGACTAGTATCACGAGGGGGGCCATGATTGCCACGCCACCGAGAAGCGTACTCACGCGGTCCATGGTCTGGCGTCGCACCGCCAGGTGATGTCCGAGAGCAATCGCCAGCGCGATTTTTGCCAGCTCCGAAGGCTGGATGGGAAAGAGTCCGAAGAATTCGATCCAACTTTGCGCACCAAAGAGGTTTTTACCGAGAAAGCCGGTCATAACCAGCAAAATAATGGCGATAACATACAGGGGGGCGTAGATAGCCCCCAATGAGCGATAATCGAAGGCGGCAATGATGAACATCAATATCAATCCCGCCACGACAAAGCTGATCTGGCGCTGGGGATAGTTGGCCAGCTGGGGGTCTCCCTGCACGGCGCTGTTGATCATGGCGACACCATAGGCACTGATCATGAGAATGGCGAGGAGCAAGATCCAATCGAACTGGCGCCACTGTCGTTGAATCATGAGCCCTCCCCCGGTAATTGTTCGATCAGGGACTGGCTGCCGGTGGCAGCATCACGTGCTTTGATGTCGAAATAGCTCCGTAGAATGCGTTTGGCGATAGGAATGGCTACAGCCGAACCCTCGCCACCGTTGTACACGAAGACCGTGATCGCGATTTCGGGATCGTCGTAAGGGGCAAAAGCTGTGAACCAGGCATGGGAAGGGAGGTTGCCACGCCCATCACGAGGGATTTCCGGATCGAAGAACTCGGCTGTACCGGTTTTTCCGGCGACCACCACGTCAGGAAGGGCGGCCTCGACGGCCGTACCATATTCCCAGTTGACGGCCATCCACATCCCTTCACGTACGGTCGCCATGTGTTTGGGATCGACGGGAACTTCGTGGATAAGCTCCGGCTCTGTTTTTTTGAGGAGATGACTGTCGGCATCGGTAATGGCTGCAACAAGTTGTGGCCGGAAGAGGAGGCCGTCGTTGGCCACAGCCGCGGTCATGAGTGTGATCTGCAAGGGAGTAGCCAAAACATCGCCCTGACCAATGCTCATGTTGTAGGTGTCACCTGTAACCCAGCGTTCGCCTTTGGCCAGGCGCTTCCACTTCGGGTCAGGGATGAGACCGGCACTTTCACTGGGCAAGTCGATGCCGGTGGGTTCTCCCAAACCAAATGTGTGGGCATAGTAGGCCAGCGTCTCCACACCCAAGCCTTCGAACTCTCCCGGAGGCCAGCCTCCTCCTAGCTTGTAGAAGAAAATATCGCAGGATTCGGCAATGGCCTGGCGTACGTTGATGTCGCCATGTTCTCCTCCCAGCTTGTAAATCCAGCAGACGAAGGGTTGGGCCAGATCGGGGTTATCGGGGAAGTTGCGGTTGGGTAAGTAGATGATGCCCGGTGCATTGAGCAAGGTGCGGGGGGTGATGATGCCTTCTTGCAAGCCAGCAGCAGCGGGAATCATCTTGAATGTGGAGCCCGGCGGATAAATGCTATTGATGGCGTGATTGATGAGGGGGTTGCCGGGTGCATCGATGATGGCCTGATACTCGGGGCCGGTGATCCCGTCGGCAAAGATATTGTTGTCAAAAGTAGGAATGCTGACCATGCCCAAAATATAGCCGTTACGGGGGTCCAGAGCCACAGCCACGGCACTATGTGAGCGTAAAGGATTAACGCCTTCATTGAGGGCGTCAAACATGGCTTGTTGCAGCTCGAGATCGAGGGTAAGAATGAGGTTGTTTCCCGGTCGAGCTGGCGTTTCTTCACCGATGACACGTTTTTCGCGGCCATTGACATCGACTTCGATGACTTTTGAACCTACTTGTCCGTGTAGCGTCTTTTCAAAAGTGAGCTCCAGGCCGGTCAATCCTACCCAGGCATCACGACTATAGCCCTGTTCCACGTAGCTATTGATGGTCTCTTGGGGTATGGGCCCCATGAAACCGAGAATATGAGAGGTGTAGAATCCGGTGGGATAACTTCGCTGGGGCTGAAGCTGGATCGCCACGCCGGGCAAGCGATAGCGCTCTTCGTCCACCATCCAGGCGATGGTTTGGGGTAGATGCTCGGCAACAATGACCGGTTTATAGGCGCTGCCGGCTTCTCGCTGCGCTACCAGGGAATCGATCTCCTCAGCTTGCAGGATTTTGGGCTCGGGTTTTGTGTTGGTGCCAAAGACAAAATCCTGGTAACGGGCAGGAATTGGCGTGGGCGGAACCGTGGGGTAGTCTTGCAGCTCTCTTTCGACGAGGGCGATGAGGTCATTGTAGACTTTGTAACGCTTTTCTTGGGAGACGGTGTAGTCAGGATCGTCGGGGAGGTCCGCGGGTATGATCACAACATCGTAAGTTGCTTGATTGCGGGCGAGAATGCGACCGTCGCGATCATAGATCACGCCCCGTGGTCCCGCGCTTCGCACTACTCGCGTACGGTTGAAGATCGCCTGTTCCTGATATTTTTCCGTCGATACGAACTGCAACATTGCCAGGCGTCCGAACAAAATCAGAAAAATGACAACGGTCACGCCTTGTAAAAGGAGAATGCGTGTTTCACGATTGTGCCGGTTAACCATGTTAGAAAAATTCGGAACGGCGTTGGCGCCAGGTGGCGAGGGGAAGGTAGAAAAGCAGGGTAACAATGCTGTTGAGAAAGGCCGAAGGGAGGACGACGTTGAGAAAAGCCGCACTCCAGGTGAGGTTCCAGCCTAACAGAATCAGCTCCATAAAAAGAATAAAGGAGCTCAAGATTGTCGCCACAAAGCTGATGATGACGGGCCAACCCAGCTGACTGCCAAAGAGGGCCCGTTCACTCAACCCTGCCAGATACACAACCAGCAGCAGCGGTAGAACCGAAGCGCCCAGGGGTAGTCCGGCCAGGGCGTCGTAGAGGGGGGCCATGAAGAGGAGGGGAAGCAAGGCTGTTCCCCGTCCGGCCAATGCCGTCCACACGACCAGCGTCACCAACAATAAATCGGGATGCCCCCCGAGAAAACGAAGTTGGTCGATGACCGTAACTTGCAGGGCAACAACACCGATGGCAAAAGGCAGGACAACAAGAATTGTGGCAATCATCGGGCGCCAGGGCTAGGGGGCCGGTGTGGGTGTAGGTGATTCGGGTAGGGGGATTTCACTCTCTTCGCTTGGGGTGAAACGTGTGATCACAAGCACCAGTTCAAGGCGGTTGAAATTGACGGTCGGCTTGACTATGGCTTGCTGGAACATTTTATTGTCATTATGGATGACCTCGGTGATCTGACCGACGACCAGACCTTTGGGGAAATTGCCTCCCAGACCGGAGGTCATGACGATTTCACCGGGAGCGATTTCGATGTCGTTAGGAATGAAGTCCATGAGGGGAAGCTGTTGGCTGCGGCCATGGAGTACACCAAAAGCACGAGATGCTTGAGTCATGACATTGACCGAGCTGCTGGCATCGGTGAGGAGTAGTACCTCGCTGGAGCGGGGAAAGACGTTGCGAATGCGTCCCACCAGACCCCGATCGGTGACCACTGGCATACCTGTTTCCAGGCCATGCACTGCCCCCAGATCGATCTCAATCGTGTCGAGGAAGGGACTGACGCCGCTTGTCAGGGGTCTGGCAATGATCTGTCCCCCCCGATAGTCGTAGCGGGGGTTGGTCGTAGCAAAATTGAGGAGATCGCGTAATTGTTGATTTTCGATAATGGCTTCTGCCAATTGCAGGTTTTCGACGGTAAGGCGATCGACGCGTGCTTCCAGTTCGTTGTTTCGTTCGCGTAGCGTACGCAGGTCCTGTACGGTTGCCACCATGTCACTGGCCGTTCGCCAACTGTCATCGAGGGCGATGGTGATGGGGCGAAAGAGAGAGTGGATGACGTTCTGAACCGGTTTAAGGAATTGGGCGGTGTCGAGAATCATCAACACAAACGCCCCTACTATCACAAGAAAGATGATAAAGGGGCGTAAACGAAGTTTTTTCATTGGCAGAGGAGGGCGGGCAGGTTGTTAGTGGAGGGTGCTGCCGCGATCGGTACTCGTAAGAACTTTACTGAGAATTTCCAGGTTTTCCAACGCCATTTCCGCGCCTTTTGCTACACAAGTTAGAGGATCGTCGGCCACGTAAACCCTGATGCGCGTTTCATCGGTCAGGCGCTCGGCCAGGCCTCGCAACAACGCCCCACCACCAGCCAGGGCAATACCATCTTTCATCAGATCGGCAATCAGCTCCGGTGGGGTATCATCGACGGCACTTTTTACCGTGTCGACAATGATGTTGACCGAGTTACTCAGAGCTTCACGAATTTCCACGGAGCTCACCTCGATTTCTTCGGGCAGGCCGGTCACAAGATTACGGCCGCGCAAAGGGAAGAGGACTTCCTCGGCGAGGGGATAAGCTGAGCCCGCGGCAATTTTGGCATGTTCGGCCATGCGTTCACCGATGAGCAGGTTGTATTTTTGGCGAGCGTAATTGATGATATCTTCGTCCATCTCGTCTCCGGCGACGCGCACGGAACGGGCAACGACGATACCGCCGAGGGCAATGACTGCCACTTCGGTCGTGCCGCCGCCGATGTCAATCACCATCGAGCCCGAGGCGCCCGTCACATCCAGGCCGGCGCCGATGGCAGCAGCCATGGGTTCTTCGATGAGGTAGGCTTCACGCGCCCCTGCATTGAGGGTAGCATCGTATACAGCCCGCTTTTCCACTTCGGTTACACCCGAAGGCAGGCCGACGATGACCCGCGGTCGGGGGATAAGCATGAATACGTTATCATGCACCTTGCTGATAAAGTATTCCAGCATCTTTTCGGTGACATCGAAGTCAGAGATCACGCCATCACGTAAGGGGCGGATGGCGACGATGTTGGCAGGCGTTCGGCCCACCATTTCTTTAGCCTCGTGGCCAATGGCCAGGACTTTTTTGTCTTTTTGTTCAATTGCCACCACCGAGGGTTCGTTGATGACAATACCACGATTACGAACACTCACGAGGGTGTTGGCCGTGCCAAGATCAATGCCGATATCAAGAGAAAACAGGCCTAGAAGCCAGTCGAGAGGATTAAACACGCAATAAATCTCCTAAAACTGTTCGGGTTATGAGCATCGTTTGATGCGCACAGCCACTCATTATATCATAGCGCCGCGGATTCTTTGTAAAGCGAAATGAGAAAAAATTACGCTGGGCTACCATTTTGTTGGGGGGTGCGAAGATAGTCTTTCTCCCACTGCCGGTAGGCGCGGAGGAGCCGCTGAGTAAGGGGGCCAATGCTTCCCAAACGATGTTCTCCCACGCTCTGGATGGGGAGAATACGGCGGCTGGTGGAAGTGAGAAAGGCTTCTTGCCATTGGGGAACTTCGCTCAGGGGCAGGGGACGTCGCTCGATGGGAATGCCGAGTTCGGCGGCAAGAGCCAGGGTGCGCGTCATGGCTGTGCCTTCGAGAATCGTGCCGCGAGGGGGTGCCACCAGAACACCGGCGATGATGGCGAATACGTTGCAGTTGCTGCCTTCGGTGATATTGCCATTGCGGTCGACGAGGAGTGCATCGTGGGCACCGGCGGCCTGCGCTGCTTTGCGGGCCAGGCCAGGTACCAGGGTACTGAAGGATTTGACCTGGGGCAAAGTGCGCTCGCCATGATAAATGATTACGCTCACGCCTTGACTGTAAAGTTCTTGGGGTAGGGGTTTGTAAGGTGTCTGGTAGAGGAAGATGTCAGCGGAAGGGTGGCCTAGATCCAACGCCAATAGCCGCACGTGCCCGTCAGGAGCATTGGCGTCGAGCAGTTGATGGCACCACTGCCGCAAGGTTACCGGCGAAACATCGAGATGGAGTTGGGCACCATGGGCCGAGGCCTGCAGTCGTTGCAAATGTTCGTCTAAAACGATGTAGCGGCCGTTAAGCGCCAGGATCGTTTCGTAAACACCCAAAGCACCCACCAGGGCCGGTGTATAGATGGGCATCGTGGCGGCAGACGGGTCGATGAAGTTGCCGTTATGGATTATGGTTGGATAAATATTCATTGGATCGGGATTCCCTTTGGGGAAAGAATAGTGTTGGGGTGCGTTTCTTCGCGCCTACCATTATACCCCCAATCAGGCTTTATGCTAGGATTAAGATAACCTTTTCTGAGGAAAATACTATGACGACTCCAACTGGCGCCGCCCAACGCTCAATCTGGGAACATTATCTGCACGATTACAATGAAGGATTGGGATTGGTGTACGAGCGCTTCGTATTGAATGATTTCTTGCATGATTTGCAGAACCGCGGCTCGATCGAGACCTGCCTGGAAGCACCGATCTACGGCATGGCCGGTGTTAGCGGTCTCAATAGTGTGCCTTTGGCCCAGGCCGGCAGCGCCGTCACTCTGGTTGATGATATTCCCGACCGTGCCCAAGAAGTGAACCGGATTTGGGGAGAACTGGGTCTTTCCCCGCAAATGGTGGTCATTCCCCCCGAACTGTGGGGGCAGTTGCCCTTTCCTAACCGCAGTTTCGATCTGGTGTGGAACTGGGCCGCTTTGTGGTATTTACCCGATGCAGCCGCCTTATTACAGGAAATGGCTCGTGTAAGTCGCCGCTGGGTGTTTGTGGCCATGCCCAACCGCCTGCAAATTGGATACTGGATGCGCAAGTGGCTGCTGGACCGGCCCTTTTTCGATACTATCGATGAACGTTGGGTGAATATCGGCCTGATCCGGCAGCAATTGGAAGCGGCAGGGGTAAAAATCATAGCGACCGGTGTCATCGATGTTCCTCCCTGGCCCGATACCGTGATGCCGGCCAATGAAGTTCTGCAACGCTTGGGGATTCGCAGCAAAAAGCTGGAAGAGCAGTTTACGGGTGAAGGATGGTCGTGGAGTACCATGGCCTATTATTTGGGAGAACAACCTGATTTACGTGAGCGGGTATTGAAATATGCCTGGCTCGATCGTGCCCCCTTGCCCTGGCAGGTGAAAGCAATCTGGGCACATCACCGTTGGCTGCTGGGTGAAGTCCAAGCTTAAAAAATGAACGCGTCCTTTATTCCAGGAGGTTTTTGATGTCTACTTTTTCGCCAGAGGTGCCGGACAACTCTTCCTCTGACTTCGAGGCTGTTTATGCCCGTACCAGTCGTTTGGATGAGCTACGTCGCCGCGAATATCAACGTTTGGACGAGCAAGGGCACATTTATTTGGACTACACGGGAGGGGGGCTCTATCCGGTTTCTTTAGTGAAAAACCACGCCGAATTTCTCTGCAGGTCGGTGCTGGGCAATCCTCATTCACAGAACCCGACCTCTCTCGCTTCTACCCGCCTTGTAAATCAGGCACGAGCAGATGTTCTCCGTTATTTTCGGGCTGATCCTGATGAATATCTCGTGATTTTTACAGCCAATGCCAGTGGTGCTTTGAAGCTGGTTGGGGAGAGCTATCCCTTCGAGGAAGGAGGGCATTTTGTGCTTGTGGCTGATAATCACAACTCGGTGCATGGCATTCGCGAATTTGCCCGTCATCGCGGTGCCAAGATCACATACATTCCTCTGGACCCGGTCTCTTTACGTGCCCCAGGCATCGACTCGGCCCTGGAGGCAGGCATGGGCGCCGCTACCAGACTTTTTGCCTTTCCTGCTCAGTCCAATTTCTCGGGTGTGCAGCATCCTCTAACATGGATCGATCTGGCGAAGAGTTGTGGTTACGATGTACTCTTGGATGCAGCCGCCTTTGTGCCCACCAACCGCCTGGATCTCAGTGAGGTGCATCCTGACTTTGTGCCTATTTCTTTTTACAAGATGTTTGGCTATCCCACGGGGGTAGGGGCGTTGTTAGTGCGCCGCGAGGCTTTGCACAAGCTCCAGCCGCCCTGGTTTGCTGGCGGTACTGTCAAACTCGTTTCGACCAAGGCCGATCTCTACATCCTTGCCGATGACCACGAGGCATTTGAGGAGGGTACTGTCAATTATCTCAATCTGCCTGCGATCAGCCAGGGATTAGCTTTCCTGGATTCTCTGCCCGTAGAGACGGTGCATCAACGCGTGTCAGCCTTGGTGGGGTATCTGTTGGATGCAATGCTCCGGCTCCACCATGATTCTGGTAAGGCCCTGGTGGAAATTTATGGACCGGTCGACAACTTCCGACGAGGAGGCACGATTGCCTTCAATCTGATCGATGTCGATGGTGTCCATGTACCGTACCGGCAGGTGGAAGCGGAGGCAAATCAACAAAATATCTCTATCCGTGCCGGCTGTTTTTGTAATCCCGGGGCGGGGGAGTACAGTTTGACGCACACTGCCGAGGATGTACGGCGTTGTCTGGCGCAAGCAACGCGTGACGGCGTTTTGAATATGGACGCGTATCATGAATGTTTGGGTGGAAAGGCCAGTGGAGCAGTGCGCGTTAGTTTGGGCATCGTCAGCAATAAGGAAGATGTCGACCGCTTTCTCTCTTTTTTGGCCACTTTTTGCAACCGTAGCGGTGATAGTGGCTATGCTTTCGATGCTTGCTAGTTGACCCCAGTCAGTTTGTTCCCCTTTTAATCTGACTCGTGGGCCGCCCCTGTCGCCGTTGTTGAAAGCGCCACAGACTCCAGGTGCTGAGCACAAATACGCCATAAAGACCTAGAGCGGCATAAACAAAGGGCATGATGTCGTACTGTACAACTCTGCCTGTCATCTGCACTCGCTCACCCGGATCCAATGACCAGGTACGCTGTACGGGTGCACCGGGGCGGGGTTTCATGATGAGGGTAAAGCGCGCCCGGTTGTTTTCGGCTAACCTGCGCCATACCTCGGCCTCGGCACGCCAGATATCGGCGCGCAGGGCATCGAGGGGATCATCGGAGGCAAGGCTATCGGCGGCAGCACTGAGGACATCGGCTTCGGTGCTGAGCTGGGAGACGGCAGCTACGAGGTTGATATCTTCACGGTAGGTGTCGATGGTACGCCAGCCTTCGGGGGTTTTGTCCCAGCGCAGGGTCTGTGGTTGCAGAATGCTGGAAAGAAGAGACCATTCCGGTTCTGAAGGGATAGCGAGGGCAAGGGTCTGTTCTTTGATCTGAAGGTCACTGGCAGTTTCGAAGGGGATGTCAAGGCGAATGGCCGGTGGTTGTGTCTCTTCGATGACGACGTAAGCCACATTGGTGGCGAGCAAGGCCTCGTACAGTTGTTGGAGGATGGGCTCGCTGTTCTGGCGGGGCGCGGCAATGATGCGGATGGTGCGGTGTTCCGGTTCGGTGTTGACTTCGACGTAGAGGGAGTTGATTTGGGCGAAACGGGCAAAGGAGGGGAGGATACTGGTGTCGCCGAAGTTCTCGGTGAAGACTGCGCGTGCCGGCGCCGGACCTTCATTCTGTAAAATCGAGGTGATCCAATCGATGGCGAGTTGTTTGCGTTCTCGGGCGAGGGCCTCGCTTTCCAAGGATATCTGGCTATTGGCAGCGAGGTTTTCGAGACGCTGGAGATAGGTGTTGGCGGTATCGTAATCTCCCTCCAAACGGGCACGGGCGATAAGGGTTGCGAAGTCCTGCGATACTGCCGTGGCAATAGCGGGATCGTTGGCGCCATGCTCCAGAGCACCTGCGAGCTGGTTTACGGCCAGGGAGATGTAGCTGGCGTCGGGGGGCTGGGTATGTTCTGCCTTGGTGCGGTATAGCCTGGCCAGGGCCAGGTAAGAGGTGGGAGAGTCGGGATCGGCACTTTGGGCCTGGCTGTAGGCAGCCACGGCCAAAGGGAAGTAGCGTTCAAAGATAGTGTTCGCGTCGAGATTGATCAAGTGGGTGTCGGCAGAATTGACGGCGAGATCGGTGTAGATATCGCCTAGAGCAATTTTAGCGCTGGCTGGGGCATTGGTTGCCACTGCAGCTTGTCGCGCTGCTCGCAGGCGTTGCCAAAAGGAGGGGCGCATGAAGATGTAGTCGATCGGCTCCTTCGGGTCTTCGCCGTCATACGACCAGGTGATGCTTTCGGCGGTAAGTTGGTAGGTTTCAGGCGTAAGCCGGAGCCACGATTGAGGGTTGGGAGGTTCGCTGAAAGCGAGGGTAAAGCGGCTACTGGCCAACACGCCAGGCCACAATTGCGCCGTAAGGTCGAGAGGATAACGGAATTGGACGAAGGGAGTGTCGCCCAGGGGCATGGTGTAGGTAAGAACGATATTGCGCCGTTGGTCCGGTTTCAGTTCGATTTCTGCCAACCACCACTGGGTGAAACCAGGCGTCATCGGCAGTTCTTTCCCCCCTACCGATAGGCTGATGGCATCGGGTGGGGGTTTGGGGACAGCATAGCCGGGGAGGGCTACTGTGAGCGTTTGCGGCTTGGCTTTATTGGTATTATGCACGCGAAAGACGGCCTGGACTTCGGCAATGGCCTGGTTTCCATCATCGCGCACCGAGGCGTCGACGATTAAGGAGAGCAGGCGTACTGGGCCCGGCTCCAGCGGCATCAAGGTAAAGCCGCCGGGATAGTTTTGCTGGGCGTGCAAAGGGGATGTAAGGTTCAGACCAATCAATCCTGCCAGGAGAATGCTAAACAAAAGGGGCAGACGTCTTTGCATCTGTCCGCGGCTTTTGGTATGCTGATACAATCCTATCTTGCGAAGATAGACGTTCATCGCAAAAAAGACCCTGGCAGCGGTTCCCACGGTAGGGCCGCTGTTCTTGGCATCTTTTTCATGGTCATAAGTAGTAATGCATCTCATGGCGCGTCTCAAAATGATTTTGACCTGGGATATTCGCCCGGGTCATGAGCAAGCTTATTCTGAATTTATCAACGAGCGCTTGGCGCCCGGGTTGATTGAGATCGGCCTGCCCCCAAGTGATGTTTTTTACACCGCATTTGGTCATGTGCCCCAGATTATGGCCGTGCTCGATGTTCCTGATGAGGAGAGCCTTGTGCGAGCTCTCCAGTCGCAACAATGGAAAGACTTGAAAAATGCACTTCTACAGTTGATCGAGAATTATCAGGAACGGGTCGTTCGAGCCGATAGAGGGGGCTTTTTCTAAGCGGGGGAAGGTTCGTTGAGGTGTCGAATACGAATTGGAAGCCGTTGGCAGTAACAAATGAGGGAGGGGATTCGTCTTTAAATGCGACGGGTGCTTTGCATCCAGACTTTGTTATGTTAAAGAAACGAAGTTGTCAACCAGCCTTTGCTTAAAATTAGCCAAAACTGGTATGATGGACATTATAAGCGCCCTCGCGTTTTCAGCCAAACCTATGTTTTATCTATTTGATATGTTAAGTTCCCCCTTGATTCGTGTGAGGCCTCTGATACATCGTTGGTTAGTCTTAATCATTGCTGTAGTGGCCGTGGGCATGGGGCTGTTGGGCGGGGCTGACGCGGCGATACGGCCGGGCGTATCGGTGAGTGAAACATGGGGCGAGGGCCTGGTTTTGGAGGTATATGTTCCTGATTATGCTTTGACACCCAGCTCACGGCAGCCCGGAACCATGCGGGTTGAAGCTCCATCCCTGGGAGAAGGGCGAACCGGAGCACCCGGGCAACCGTCTCTTCCCGCCATCGTTGCCATCCCTCCAGATGCCACCGTGCGTTTACAGATTCTCGATGATTGGCTGAGGGAGGGTGGGGGGCCACTATCTTGGGAAACGGTTCCTTTCGAGCAGCCCCGCTGGCAGGAAGCAGGTGATTCCGCTCGTCCGGTTGCTGTTGGGGCATCGCAAGACCTGCTCAAGGATGCCATTGGCACAGAACAGATTTATCGTGCCAGTAATTCTCAGGATCTGGTCTCGGCCGCGGCTACCTATGAGCCGGTAAGCTTAGGCGAAGTGGGCTATGTGCGCGATCAGCGCTATGTGCGTGTGTTGCTTCGTCCCTTCGAAGTGCAGGCAGACGGCAAACTGGTAGTACACGAGCGTATGCGCGTGGCTCTCCGGTTTGAAGGGGGTAAGGCGGCGTCATCTGCGACTGGGACAGACTCGGATCCCTATTTTGAATCTGTTCTTCAGGACTACTTCATCAACTATGAGCAGGGACGGCAATGGCGACAGACACCGGCCGATCCTAACCCCACGCCAGCGCCCGCCACCGTCCCACCCGAGCGCCTTCGGATTGTTACGGATGAGGATGGCATCTACACTTTGACCTATGACGATCTCGTTGCGGCCGGGGTCAAGCTGCAAAAGATCGACGCACGCACCTTGAGCATGTTTAGTCGGGGTCAAGAGGTTGCTTTATGGGTGGTGGGGGAAGAGGATGGACGTTTCGATCCCGGTGACACCCTTAGTTTTTATGGGCAGCGTTCTGAGAGCCGCTATAGTGCAGAACGGGTTTATTGGCTGTCCTGGGGGCAAATTCAGGGCAAGCGCATGACGACAAGCGATGTCTCGCCGGCACAGGGAGGGACGCTTGTGACTGACTATCGTGCCACCCTCCATCGTGAAGAGAACAACGTCTATTTGAGCAATGATCCTCCCAACGGAGAGGCCGATCGCTGGTATTGGGACCGCTACTCGGTGGGAGGACGCTCTCCCATACCGACACTGTCCATGGCCGCTTCCATCTCCGAAGCTGTACCCGGTCGCACGGCCGAACTGGAAGTTGCAGTGCGAGGTTTTACCTCTTTTTATGATGTCAACCCCGATCACCGCTTACAGTTTTTTGTCAATGACCAGTTCGTAGGCAGTGGCGAATGGGATGGGCAGGACCTTCTCAATCAATCTTACCCCTTTAGCAGTGACATCCTCACGCCTACAAGCACTTTTAGACTTACGGCCACCGATGATACTGGCGCCAGTTCTGATGTGGGCTATCTCGATTGGTTCGCTATTCATTATGACCGTTTTTTGCGTGCTCAGAATGATCAGCTCTGGTTCCGTTATGATTTGAACGGACGGCTACGCTTTCGGCTAGATGGATTTAGTGCCAGCGGTCTGGAGCTGTTTGATGTGACGGACTCGGCCCAGCCCGTGCGCTTGTTGAATGCAGCAGAAACGTCTGGGAGCGGTATTCAGGTGGAATTCAGTGTCGAGGGCAGCGAAGAGCATGCCTTTTTGGTGCAGCATAGCTCTAAACACTTGCGGCCACTTCGTATCGAAGCTGATTTTGTGACGAATTATCGCACACCTTCCCACCAGGCCGATTACATCATCATCTCTCATCCAGACTTCATCGATGCGATTACACCCCTGGCCCAGTATCGTTACAACCAGGGCTACAATGTCATGGTCGTCAATGTTCAGGATGTGTATGATGAGTTCAACGATGGCGAAATGGACCCTTATGCCATCCGTGATTTTCTCGCGTATGCTTATCTTCATTGGCAGACGCCACATCCGGCCTTTGTTTTGTTGGTCGGAGACGGTACCTACGATTTTCTTGATTACAATGGTACTGGCGAGATCAACTATATTCCACCCCTGTTGGCGATTGTAGATCCATTTTTGCGCGAAACCGCGACCGATAACCGCATGGTAACAGTTTCCGGTTCGGATAATTTGCCTGATATGTTCATCGGTCGTTTTCCTGCCAAAACACCGGCACAAGTTTCGCTTATGGTCGATAAGACGATTCAATATGAGACATCGCCCTGGCCCGGTGACTGGCAGCTACGTAATCTCTTTGTGGCGGATAACGCCGATACTGCCGGTAATTTCGCCGCTCTTTCCGACGAAGTAGCAGATCATCTTTTGGTGGGGGCCTACGATGATTACAAACAAAAAATCTATTTGGGAGTCAATTACAGCTCTTCGACGGCGGCACGGCAGAGTATCGTTCAGGCTTTCAATCAGGGTGCATTTCTCACCAGCTACGTTGGACACGGGCAGGTAACTTTTTGGGCTTCAGAGTTCATTTTCCGCATCGAAGATGCCGAGGGCCTTATCAATGGCGGTCGTCTGCCGGTACATCTTTCCATGACCTGTTTGGACGGACGTTTTCAGGAAGTAGGTCGAGATTCTTTATCAGAAGCTTTGGTCATGAACACCTCAGGTGGTGCTGTGGCAACCTGGTCGGCTACGGGTTTGGGTGTTGCCCATGGTCACGACTATCTGCAACGAGGTTTCTATCAAGCTCTGTATCAAGAGGGAAACACCATTCTCGGAGCGCTCATTGTCAGCGGCAAACTCACCCTGTACACCGGTGACACCCTCGGTGTTTACCATGATCTGATCGATACTTACAATCTGTTGGGGGACCCTGCTTTGCGTCTTGGTCTCGCTCCAACCGATCTATCCATCACCCTCGAAGAGGCTCCCAGCGGTGAATTAGCACAAGGCGACACTGTGACTTTGCGTTTTCGCATCAGCAACCACGGCGATATGCCTGCTCCCGGCGTTTATGTCGATGTCTCGATTCCTCCTTTGGACAACCTCAGCGCCAGTAGTGGGCTCGGTCCCGTACAGATTATCCCCGGCGACCCCACGCGCTTTGTCTTGGGAGAATTACCGGTGGATACCAGCACCGAATTGGTCATCAGCGGAGAATTACCGCGGCAATTATCCGAAAGCGATTTTACGATTACTGCCTTGACGGAAAGCGCCTGGACAGATTCGAATCCCGAGGACAACACGATTTCTGCCTTTGAGCTACGCGTGGCTGCCGCTGATCTGACGATCAGTTTGACTGCTAGCAACTCACGGGCCTTATCGCCGGGTGAATCCTTTCAATGGTACCTTTCCTACCAAAATTTAGGGCAGGGTCTGGCGACCGGCGTCGTAATTACCTTGCCTTTACCCAGCGGCATCAGTGGCTTGAGTTGGATGGCCAGCGATCCGGCTGTAAGCCAAACGTCAGCTGATCCCCTTGCTTTTTCTGTACCCGACTTGCCGGAAAACAGCGGAGGTACGATCACGATTGAGGCTGTAGCTGGGGGAGATGTACTGCGCACCTCGGTGCAGGCTATGGTGCGAACACAGTGGGTTGATGCCGATATTCGCAACAATGTCAGTGAGTTGTTACCCTTTGCCGTTGCCGCCGCCGATGCTGGCGAACCCAACGAAACTCGTGCTGCCGCCACCCTTTTACCTGTCCCCGGCCGTCTGGCCGATCGCAGCTATGACCGGCCCGACGATCAGGATTGGTATGTGTTTCAGGCGGATGCAGGGGTGCAGTATCGATTTTATACCGATCGGCTCACGACCGATGGGGATACCTTGTTGATCCTTTATGATGGGTTGGGCAACGAGCTTTTACGGAGTGATGATGTGGGGCCGGGAATCAAATGGTCCAGTCTGGATTGGCAGCCGCTCGCCAGTGGTACCTACTATTTGCTTGTTACTCGTCCTCAGGCCGGTCCTCCATATTTCTTGTATGACATTGTCGCGGATCGCGGCTTTGGTGCTTATATGCCTCTGTTGTGGAGACAATGGCGCCGACCTACCCCCACACCCACACCTACCCCCACGGCTACTGCCACACCCACGGCCAAACCCACACGACCACCTACGTATACCCCGACCCCAACTCCCACGAAACAAGCTCCTCCCACCTCCACACCGACGGTCACGTCTACACCGGTTGTCGGTCAGTGTCTGCCCCAGTTTTTCACCACGATTCCCTTAAACGGCTCGCCCCGCGCCCTGGCTGCCAGTGAAACGCGCGTTCTTGTCGGTGTGGCTGGCACCGATTCCGTAGCTGTCGTCGATAGCCAGACCATCGACCTTATCGGTTCCCATAGCAGCGGTGGCCACACACCCAGTGGTATGACGGTGTGGAACTCGTTGTATTACGTCAGTAACCGGGACGATAACCGTGTTTCCATCTTTGATCTGAACACGGATACTCTGCTGACCTCGTTCGTTGTGGGGGCACGACCCCAGGGTCTGGCGGTTACTTCTTCTGGATATCTGTATGTGGCCAATAGTGCAGCTAACACGGTTTCAGTTCATAATAAGATCAGTGGCGACCTCGTTCGCACCATCCCCCTTAACAATGCGCCTTCGCAGGTCCTCGCTTTGGGCAAAACCGCCTGGGTGACCCTTTCCACTGGCAGTAATGGCCTATTGGCCATCGATTCCACCGGCGCCATTCTTACCTACATTTTTGGTATCCCTGCCGGCACTTTGGGGATGGCCGCCGATCCGCGTACCGGCCTGATCTACGTCAGCCATCCTGTCTCCCGTAAGATTTATGTTGTTGATAGCTCCCAGCGCTATGTGGTGGCAACTTTCTCCTTACCGGTGGCACCGTATGGTCTGGCGATCAACACGGTCAACGAGCAACTCTACGTCATTAGTCCCGATACCAGCCAGCTTTACGTGCTCAGTTTGCTCTCAGGGAAGATTTTAGGACAGGTACGCCTTGGCCAGCAGACCAAGTCTGGCAGCCTGGGCATTGTCTTCCTCGATGGTTATCTTTATGTGGCCAATGATGGCGAGAACAGTATGAGTGTATTCGAGGCTGGCCCTTGTACAAAGCAATGAGCGCAGACTGGACATGGTCTGCTGCGGTAAACATCTTGACATTTAGAGCATTTCAAGCAAAGAATAGCTGACATGACAGACAACACTTCACTCAAAGCTAAGGCTGCCCGCGCCGCCCTTTCCTATGTCGAAGATGGCATGATTTTGGGGCTGGGTTCGGGATCGACTACCCGCATTTTTATCGATCTGTTGGGTGCGCAGGTACAAGAAAACCAATTTAAACACATCGTTGCTGTGCCGACCTCAGAATCTTCGGCAGAGCAGGCACGCCGTTGGGGCATTCCTCTCACCAGTCTCGATGAAATATCCTATCTAGACCTGGCTGTGGATGGAGCCGATGAAGTCGATCCACAACTCAATTTGATCAAAGGGCTTGGGAAAGCCCTGTTACGGGAAAAATTGGTGGAAATCCATGCCCGGCGCCTGCTTATCATTGTCGATGAGTCCAAACTGGTACAGTTTTTAGGGCAGCGTGGGCCTCTCCCCGTAGAGATTACACCTTTTGGCGCCCAAGCTACTCTACGCTGGCTCAACACCCTGGAGTGCCGGGCAGAACAGTGGTTTTTAGAAGATGGTTCCCCTTTGGTGACCGATAATGGCAATTATTATGTGCGCTGCTGGTTTGCAGAGGGCATTGCTCAGCCTTATGAGTTGTCACAGCAGCTGAATGCCTGGCCCGGCGTCGTGGAAAATGGCCTATTTTTAGATATGGCCACAGAGGTGCTGGTTGCAGGCGTTCAAGGAATTCAAGTCATGGAGAAAGCACAACATGATTAAGATTGCTCCTTCCATTCTTACTGCCGACTTTGCAAATCTTGGAGCACAGGTACGTGCCGCCGAGGAGGCCGGAGCAGACTGGCTGCACATCGATGTAATGGATGGCCGTTTTGTCCCCAATTTGACCATGGGGCCCTTGCTGGTTGCTTCTTTGCGGCCGCATATCTCCCTTCCTATCGATGCTCACCTCATGGTTGTGGATGCCGATAGTTTGATTCCTGCATTCATCGAGGCTGGCGCCGATCGCATTACCGTCCATGCCGAGGCATGCACGCATTTGCACCGCACGGTGCAATACATCAAGCAGTTGGGCGCGAAGGCAGGAGTAGCCTTGAACCCGGCCACTCCTTTGGTCTCCCTGGAGGAAATTCTTCCCGATTTAGATCTGGTTTTGATCATGTCGGTCAATCCTGGCTTTGGCGGGCAGTCCTACATTCCTCAGAGCACCGACAAGATCGCTCGTTTGCACCGGCAGTTACAGGCTCGGGGCCTGAAAGAGGTGGAGATTCAGGTAGATGGTGGGATTAAGGCCCATAACATCGATATCATCGCCGCAGCCGGTGCCACGGTGGCGGTTGTGGGCTCGGCTGTGTTCAATCAAACGGGAAGCATAGCAGAGAATATCAGGCAGTTGCGCGCCGCTTGTTCCTGATCGATCTCAGGGGTATCTTTGAAGGGGCTGGGACGAGAGCGGATTGTAAGCAAGTCGTAAGCATAATCTATTGATCTCTCTTTGAGAAACTGCTATGCTAAGGTTAATGGTTTTAGATCACTTGCGACATGGTACGGTAGTCTCGCACGATTGACCATCCCCCACAACTTCGATCATATCTTAATGGCAGAGATATGACTGAAGCTGAAATTATTACCGACGAGTACTCCTATGAATAACAAATTCTTGGTTTCTTCCCCCTCCAATTCCATAGAATGTCTGATATTACCTTTGGCCCTCAACGGTGAAGAACAGGCCTACACACGCGTGTTACAAGACTTGCTCAAGAATATGGGGTGTTTTCCCCAGAAAATGGCCCGATCTGCAGTAGATGCCGCTAAGATTTTCCACACAGACCTAATTTTAATTGAAGTCGATTCTTTGGAAGATTTGGAGCTCTTTCACGAGTTACGAAGTTCAACCAAAAAACCTATCATCATGTACGGATATGGTGTGTCGTCAGCTGTGTGGGTACGAGGGCTGGAGTACGGCGCCGATGGTTTTGTCAGTTTCCCCGAAGCTCAAGAAGTACTGGCCGAACGCCTGAAAGCCATGCTTCATCGTGCTGGTCTGGAGATTAGTAGAAATTAGTTTTAGTGTAGGATGACCTATCCAGCACAGTAAACTTGACTGAGTGCTGGTTTGTAAGATTATCAGTGATAATAAAAGTTTGTTTTTGAGGAAGCACCCTCCGGAACTCTGACAGGTCTATATTTTTCCAGAATCCGTACGTCGTCTTTGCGCGCTTGCCCGATCGCGCGCGACTGTTTATTGCCACTTAGCATCAGGTCATTGAGGGCTGATGCGCTATTCGATTTGGCCCGGCTGTTGATACGGAATTTTTCGCCCTTCCCCCTTTCCTCCGCTTTCTGGCTTCTACCCCGTCCTTCGCCCCTGGGT
>JAADFV010000417.1 GCA_013152695.1 Chloroflexota bacterium
GGTGAGTCCATCGCATCATGGATACGATGGACGCGGGTGTGGTGTTTCTGCGGAAAATCTGTCGCCAGAATTAGACCTCCGGGAAGTGGCGATGAAACGTTGCATTTTTCGCAAGGTCTGGCTAACAAAAGAACCAGTTTCAACACCGATCCTTGCCGCCACCTCCCGCAGGTCATGTATACTATCGGCGAGGTGCGTTCGCCGCAGCCATGATGCGGCGCAAACCCTTGCAAGGGCAAAGCTGGAGCGACAAGGTTTGGGGATGGACTTTTCTACCAGGAGCGTCTATAATACGCTCAGATCAGAAGAGGGGGGATTCTGGTCTGCACAGGAGGAGACACCTGTCCAGGGCTACCTAGCCGTAGCCTCCACCTTCCTGCGCCCTCCACCCCCGGCCCGCGCTCCCTTATGCCCGATCGTTCTGTAATCGACGAAATCAAAGAACGACTCGACGTCGTCGAAGTCATTGGCCGCTACGTCCCGCTTAAAAAAGCAGGGCGTAGTTACCGCGCCCTCTGTCCTTTCCATCAGGAAAAGACACCTTCCTTCTACGTCTTTCCAGACACCGGCACTTGGCGCTGTTTTGGCGCCTGCGGCACGGGAGGGGACGTCATCAGCTTCGTGCAGAAAAAAGAGAACCTGGACTTCATGGAAGCCATTCGCATGTTGGCCGCCATGGCTGGTGTCGAATTACGTGAACGCACAGATTCGGTGGCAAGTTCTCAGCTCAACAAACTCCGCGAGCTCAACGAGCTGGCTGTCAACTATTTCCATAATCAACTTTACCATCACCCCCAGAGCAATACTGCTCGCCAATACCTTGAACGCCGGCAACTCGACGAAAAAACCATTACAGACTTTCACATAGGCTTTGCTCCCGAAGGCTGGGATAACCTGCTGCTCTACATGCAGGAGCGTGGATTTTCTCGGGATGAATTGGAGAAAGCGGGATTGGTGGTGCGCAGAGATGATGGCGGCGTTTATGATCGCTTCCGTAATCGCATCATTATCCCCATTTGCGATGCCAGTGGTCGTACCATCGGCTTTGGTGGACGCGTTCTCGATGATAGCCACCCCAAATATCTCAACACGCCACAAACACCCCTATTCGATAAAGGGCGTGTCATTTTTGCCCTCGATAAAGCCAAGCGGGCCATGCGTTCTCTGGATCAAGTGGTACTGGTGGAAGGATACATGGATGTAATCAGTGCCCATCAGCGTGGATTTTCCAATGTTGTCGCCGCGATGGGCACCGCCATTACCCCCGATCAGCTCCGATTACTGAGTAAATATACGCACAACCTCATCTTTGCCCTTGATGCCGATGCCGCCGGTCTCAATGCCACCGTGCGTAGTCTCCATGTCGCTCGTGAAACACTCAGTGCCCAGTCAGTCCCTGTGCCTACCGCGCGCGGACGCATCCGTTACGAAAAGCGTCTTACAACCGTCATCAAGATTGCAGTCTTACCTCCTGACCAGGACCCTGATGACGTCTTACGTCGCGATCCTGCTGCCTGGTCTCAACTCATCGAGCAGGCAACGCCTCTTGTCGATTTCTTCTTCAAACTCACGGCAAAAGAACTCGATCTGGATACGGCTATTGGCAAAAGTCAGCTGGTAAGCGAACTTTTGCCCCTGATTGCCGAAATTGACGATCTCGTCGAACGTCGTCATTATGTTAGCAAGTTGGCTATCGCTGCCGGGGTATCAGAACGAGAAATCGACATGCGCCTGGAATCCTTTCAGCGTCGGCAAAGCCGTTCCTACAAAACAGATAAACTTGATTCTCGCGATACAGTCTCTCCAACCATCACGGCCGAGCCGCCGCCGGATGACTGGAGCGATGAGCCGGAAGAACCTATCTCTGCCGCCCTTATTCCCCCTCGCTTCACCGATCCCTATCACTCTATCGAGCAACGCATCATCCTCTACCTTGTTACCTTTCCCAACCTTTTAGCCTGGGCAGACAGCACGTTAGGAGAGCTCTTCTTGCTCCCGATCACGGCAGACGATTTTTATGATGCAATCCACAAAGCCATCTTTGACGCAGAGCAAAAATTCTTGTACAGTGATGCCAGTGCACAGCCTTTATCTCTGCGCGACCATCTTGACCCCACCCTTCAACCCTACTTTGACGTTCTCCAACAAAAGAGCACCGATCTAGCAAAAATTCGCGAAGAACAGCTTCAAAAAGATATCGTCGATCTGATTTTAAGATTACGGCATAAGCGTACGGAACAAGCCTGCGCAGAACTTGCCCTACAACTACGTTCCATTCAAGACGACCGTCATGCCCTTCAGGAAATCGGAGCCCAATTCACACAGAAAACAAAAGAACTGAAAGCCCTTGCCAGGGCCATCTCTTCTCGTTCTCATACCGATCGCTGGCTCAATGGCCGCAACAAACGATATTGACCTCTCCTCTCCTAAACTGAACCCTTTTCATGAGTCCATCTCAAGACACGGAAACCACCCGAGCAATTTACTCCGAAGAAGCAAACGACATGGCAGTTGCCGATAACGGAATAGATGCCGCGAAGAATAATGCCGCCGAGCTAGACGATTTATTCCCCGAACCCGACATCCCTGAGGGAAGTGAGGAAGATGAGGACGCGTTTATCACAAAACCTGTCCCTCTCCTCGAGCTTGTCGACGAAGATGAAGTGGCGCTGTTGCCTGATATCGAACGCGACGAAGCTCTCGAAGCCGAGGTCGAAGCCGAAGTAGGACTCCCCGTAGAAAGTATTGTCGATGATCTCAGCATTGCTGATCCGGTACGCCAATATCTGCGTGAAATTGGCCGGCATCCCCTTCTTACGGCAGCAGAGGAAGTTTCTATTGCCAAACGCATCCGCGCTGGCCAAGAAGCGGAAAAAAAGCTCGAAGAAATGGCTGGGAAAGATAAAACTGTGGAAGAAGTCCTGGCATCGCTCCCTGAAGAGGAGCGGGAACACCTGCAAGCTCTGATCGACGATGGTATCGAGGCGCAAAAAGAGCTGACACGCAGTAACCTGCGTCTGGTCGTCAGCGTTGCCAAGCGTTACATCGGTCGCGGTATGAGTTTCCTCGATCTGATTCAAGAAGGGAATCTTGGACTCTTACGTGCTGTTCAGAAATTTGATTATGAGTTAGGATTCAAATTCAGTACCTACGCCACCTGGTGGATCCGGCAGTCGATTAGCCGGGCCATTGCCGACCAGGCACGCACCATCCGTATCCCCGTACACATGGTCGAAAGCATCAACCGCCTCGTGCGGGTGCAACGAAACCTGACCCAAACCCTCGGGCGCGACCCCACACCCGAAGAAATCGCCCTGGAAATGGATTTAGTCGAACCACCCGAAGAAAAAGAGGCCATCCAGGAAGCAATCAAAAACAAACAGCCTTTAACACCTTACCAAAAACGGATTCTCAAGCGTGCTGCGGCCAAAGTACGTCGCATCACACGCGTCGCCCAAGAACCAATGTCTTTGGAAATGCCTGTGGGCAGCGAAGACAACAGTTCTCTCGGCGATTTCATCGAAGATGAAAGCTTGCCTGCCCCTGCTGATGCAGCTTCTCATCAACTTTTACGTGAACAAATGCAGGAGATTCTCGGAGAGCTCAGTGAGCGAGAGCGTAAGGTGCTGGAGATGCGTTTTGGCCTGGTGGATGGTACCAGCCATACCCTGGAAGAGGTGGGGTTAGAATTCGGGGTTACACGTGAACGTATTCGCCAGATCGAGGCCAAGGCTTTACGCAAACTTCGTCATCCCTTGCGCAGCCGTAAACTACGCGATTATTTAGGGTAGAAGGAAGGGGGCACGAAGGCAGAGAGCAATCGTGGGGAAAATCATGCGGGGGGGCATAACACGTAGGGAAGCACCCTCCTTTATATTTCCCTATCCTTCGCGCCACTGCTTAACTTCTGCTAATAGCTCCTGCGCAGATTGACGCCCGGATACCGTTGGTGTCCCCAACATCGCTGCCAATTCCTCGATGCGAGCCGTATCTTTCAGCACTTGTAATCGTGTCACAGTGCGTTCTCCCTCCGTACGTTTCACTACCGCCAGATGATAATCGCCATACGCAGCAATTTGGGGGAGGTGAGTGACGCAAAGTACCTGGTGGCTGCGGGCCAAATCTGCCAGCTTTCGTCCCACAATGGCACCGACCCTGCCGCCAATGCCCTGATCGATTTCGTCGAAAATGAGGGTGGGGGTATTATCGGCTCGAGACAAAACGTTCTTCAGGGCTAGCATCAGACGGGCGGTTTCGCCGCCGCTGGCCACTTTTGCCAGGGGCAACAACGGTTCGCCAGGATTGGCCGAGACCAGAAATTGCACCTTGTCGATGCCGGTGGCGTCAAAAGCGAAACGCTCTTCGTTTATAAAGCAGCCACGCTCATCCGGGTGCTGTTCGATTTCTACAGCTACACGCGCTCCCCCCATCCTCAAATCACCGAGTTCCTCTTCGATAGCAGCAGCCAAAGCCTGCGCCGCTTGCTGGCGTGCCGCTGAGAGTTGTGCCGCCGCTTCACCAATGGCATGAAGCAGACGATCTTCCTCCGCTTCCAATGCCTCCGTTTGGGTTTCACTCTGCGCCAACTGCTCTAGTTCCTCTTGCGCCTTCTCACCAAACTGGATTATTTCGCCGATAGTGTCGCCATACTTTCGTTTAAGTTGGTAAATCAGCTCCAGGCGTTCTTCTACCTCTTGCAACCGTTCCGGATCGTAGGCAATGGTGTTGGCATAGTGCGCCACGGCACGGCCCATATCACTCATTTGCTCGAACAGCTCCTGGGCCTGGCTGAGAAGGGGAGTCAGTTCCTCATCGATGGCCGCCAGCTTCTCCAGGCGGGCCACCACATCCCCGACCAGATCGAGAGCCGGAGGTGTTTCCTCACTGCCGGCGTCGAGTAAGGTGCTGATCGCCGCAGTCTGACTGGCCAGCTCTTCGGCATTGGCCAGGCGCCGTCGTTCACCTAGCAAACGCTCTTCCTCGCCCTCACTCAAAGCGGCACTGCTGATTTCGTTGATCTGGTAAGTGAGCAGATCGATGCGGCGAGCAGTTTCGCGGGCGTCTCGTCGCAGCGTTTCCAGGGTACGACGAACACGATTCAATTCGCCCACCATGTTGGTAATTCGCTCACGTTGGGCGAAGAGACCGGCGTAACGGTCGAGAAGATCGATGTGCGTACGCACGTGAAGGAGGGAAAGGTGTTCTCCCTGGCCATGGATATCGACCAACTGTCCCCCAATCTCTGCGAGCATACGCTGGGAAACGGCGCGCCCATTGATGCGGGCGACGCTGCGTCCCCCGCGACGAATATCGCGGGCGAGAATGAGCCAGTTATCCTCACTTTCTAGCCCTTCCGATTGCAGCTGTTGCTCAATAGCTGCTCCAACCTCTCCCGACAACTCGAATATACCTTCGATGCTGGCGAGATCTGCACCTGCGCGTACCGAGGTCTGGTTGGCTTTGCCCCCCAGCAATAATTCGATAGCATCGATGATGATGGATTTTCCAGCCCCAGTTTCACCGGTGAGAACATTGAAGCCTGGCTGGAACGCCACATGAAGATCATCGATGATGGCAAAATTGCGTACACGTAGTTCTTTGAGCATAGATGGAGACTGTAGAAAGGAAGAGGGAGACGCCTGGCGATCCTCTGTGATCTTAGCAGAAAAAAGGCCGGTGAAGATATTTTAGGCAAAAAGCAGAGGTCTGCTGTCCGTAATCGGGCATTGCCGCTCACCCTGCCTGTGGTTTTGGCATCTCGGAGACGTGAATTTTACTAACGTAAACGCGCGTAGATGGTGCTAATAGCCAGAGCCACTACCGCCAGGGCCACCAAAATTTGTCCACCGAAGAGTAAAGCCAGGGGTAATGCTATCATAACCGTGATAACGGAGGCGATCAAATTAAAATGACGGGCACGCTTGCGGCCTGCCAATCGCCAGATGAGTTCTGCCAGAGCACCACCCAGGGCCGGACCAATAAAGATGGCGATAAGAATGCCGAAAAAACCAAAGCCGAGGAATTGTCCCAGTAAAATTGCCGCCAAACCAAGCAGGAAGCCGGCAACTACCGCTCCTACGTATCCGGCCGCCTGGTTCACTGTCGTCGCTGTGTAGAATTTATCTTGCTGGGCACGTACACATTCCTTGCAGCGATAACCTACAGGTGTGCGTACAGCACAATCCATGCAGATGGGTTTGTTGCATTTATTGCAACGCAACAATGTTTCGCGATGGGGGTGGTTGGCACAGTAAAGAACAGGGGAAGCAGGAGTGGTGTTTTCGCTAGTCACAAGCAATGGCCTCGCGGGAAAAAGGCGGTATCAAGGCTTAAGCCGTAACCGATCCATAAGTGTCTGGTAAAAATAGCTGTGGGGTTGAAGGCGGACAAAGCAGGCTTTATAGGGGCTGGAAGCGACCACAACTCTATCACCGTCTTGCAAATCGATCAGGAATTGCCCATCCACAGTGAGAATAGCGGTGTGATCCGTACGCACCTTGAGAGTGACCGTGGCTCCTTTATCCAGCACGAGAGGGCGGGCCAGACTGAGGTGGGGAGCAATGGAAAGGAGGAGGATGTTTTGTAGTTCGGGCGGAAGGATGGGCCCGCCTGCAGCAAGAGCGTAGGCAGTCGAACCGGTGGGTGTGGCGACAATCACGCCATCGGCGACGTAAGTCGTAAGATAGCTGTCGTTCACTTCAGCGCTAATACGCACAACGCGGGCAAGGCTTCCTCGACTCACCACAACCTCGTTGAGGGCCTCCAAGACATCTCCCACTTGCTCATTTTGGCGCCAGGCTTGGATAGTGAGCATCAAGCGGCGTTCGATCCAATGTTTACCGGCCAACACCAGTTCCAACTTTTCTGGCCACTCCTCCGGTTGCACTTCGGCGAGAAAGCCCAGGCGCCCTAAATTGATGCCAAGAATCGGCACCTCGTAGTTTGCCGTGAGGCGTCCTGCCCGCAAAAGCGTGCCATCGCCCCCCAGGGCAATGAGCATGTCCAGACGTGAGCATTCTTCGGCAATGCGTTCGGCGTTCCAACTCGAGCCGGTCCAGGAGTCGACGCCGCGGGATTTGAGCCAATCATCGATATCGTTGGCGAGATTGAAAGACGCTGGTATTTTGGGGTGATGCAGGATACCGATGCGCATAAAAGACCGTCCGGAATCAGGAGGGATAGGGTTCATCTGCGGCAAGGCGCTGTTGCAGCACTTCGCCCAGTTGATCAGGGAGAATGCGCTCGACCGTGGCACCTGATGCACGCAAGCGTTCTGCGTCTGTTTCTGGCACAGTCAGTTCGCTACCCCATATCGATACATGGCGAGCACGTAGAGCATCGCTGACGCCACTGCCGAGCGCGGGCCGAAATCGTGCGATGTAATTGAGGGCAGCGAGATAGCTCGTTCTATCGACGGGAAGAGCCCCGACCAACACAAAATGATCGATTGTTTTTGGAGGCGGTGGTTGTTCTTCAGAACTGGAAGTAGGAGTAAAGACCACCCAAATCACGCGGCGGCCATCGGCGTGAACTTCGGCTACCACGCCTAGTTCATCAGGTTCGATGAAGTAGTCTCCCCCGCCCAGGGGTGCAAATTCGCAGACGAATTCGCCATATTCTGCTTTCTCACCGATATGACGCACCATGCCCGACCAGCCCTGTGTCCAGATACGTACGGGCAAATGAGGCTGCCCATCGATGCGGACACGAATGACGGCAAAACCAGGACCTGGCCCACCGTCTTCGACTTGATATTGCCAGGTTGTAGGAGACGGCGTGGGGGTGGGCTCATCTGGCGGAGGCTGCGTTGTCTCGAACTCCAGCTCTACTTCCTGGCCCGGCGCCAGTTGCACAGAACGGCTGAGTTCGGCATTGGGTGTGAATACAGTCACGGTGTAGGCACCGGGAGCAACATCATCGAAACTGAATAATTCATCGTCTCCAACCACCATCACCCACTCCCCACCATCTTCGGCGTGGAGCAAAACCTGGGCATTGGCACCGCCACGGACACGACCGCGAATGATGCCTGGAGTTGGAGGGCGTTCGATGACGAAGTTGGCTGTGCGTTCGTTTTGGCCATCCATGACCAGACCGGCACGCCTGAGATCGGTGCCTGTGATACTCAAGCGGTAGGTTCCTGGCGGGAGGCCGCTAAAGCGGTATTTTTCATCTGCACCGATGATCTGCTTACGCTCGATGTCTCCGCCCTTGAGGACGATGGTGTAGCCAGTGCCGTTGCTCACCGTCCCCTGAATCACGCTCTGAGAAGTGTCCTCACCTTCAGGAGTATAGGTAAAGTTGGCCGTACGCTCATTCTGGCCGTCCATCACCAGGCCACTACGAGAGATGTCGGTGCCGGGAATACGTAGACTGTACGTGCCTGGAGGAAGATTCTCGAAGCTGTAAGTTTCATCGGCGGCAATAACGGCATCAAATTCGATTTGGGGGCCGTTGAGGATGATGGTGAGGCCAGCGCCATTGACAACGCGGCCCCGAATTGCACTATGACTGGCGGGCGTTTCCGCGGGAGTATCGGGCCGGGTGGCACCCAACGGTTGAAAGGTGACAAAGACGACCTGATTGGCATCGAGATCGACTTCGGCCTGGATGTCGATCTCATCGGGTTGAATCGTATAGCGCCCGGCGCCAAGAGGGGCGAATTCCAGGGCGTAAGGGCCATATTCGGTTTTGCTACCGGTTTCGCGCACAATACCTTCCCACCCTGGTGCTGAAATTTTCACAGGAAGGTTTAAACGACCTTCGACACTGACGCGAATAATGCCGAAGCCGGGAGATGTACCCACGACAGCTACATCTGCACGCCAGGTTCCTTTCTCGGGCGCAGGTTTGGTCGGGGTCTCCTCGTCAGAGGGTGTGCCGATGTTGAGCTCGATCTGTTGATGGGCGGCCAGCTTGATGTTACTGCGTATGATTCCGGCGAGGGGAACAGAAAGTCGATAGGTGCCAGGAGGGACATCGACAAAGGCGTAGGCGCCCTTGGCATCGGTCTCGGTTTGGGTGGCGTAGGAGGTGGAGCGAAGGAAGACTTCGGTGTGAGGATGGCCGTAGAGAATGCCGCGGATAATCCCATCCCTCACCGGTGTAGAAACGCCTCCATCAGAATCATCGGCAGGTGTATCGGGTGCATCTGGGCGACGCTGCTTGGGCAGATCTGCGAGTGCATCGACCGCGGGCAGCTTGCCCCCCGGCCAGTGATCTGAGAACCAGGCATGTTCCTCCCAGCCGTTGGCCAGGAGGCTGGTGTTCCCCATGAGCCAGAATGCCGTGCAAAAGTAGTAAGGGGGCGCCACAGGATAACGTTCGCTGGTGCCCATGAGGATTTTAGCTTGTTCGACGGCTTTTTCGGCATGGATGGCTGCTGTCGTGGTCGGATAGCGAGGATCATCTGCCTCACCGATGATGGGGCCGTTTTCGGTGGAAAGAATGGGCAAATAACGACCGGTATGCTGATAGCAGAGGTCGGCAAGACGCTCGTAGGCCCGAAAGGCAGAAGGATCATCGTGGATCGTGTGGCCAGGATTAGCGCCCTGTTGCCGTTGCTGGTTGATAAATTCAAGGCTGCGTAAGCCCCATTGCCCCCCCGACCAGGCTTCCTGCCCCAAACGATTGTACTCTTCGAGTGTCAGTTGCAGACCTTTCTGGTTGACATCATCGTAAGGGTAGTCGAGGGGATGGTTGAGGTCGTAGTTATGGAGGGCAAGCCAGATCGGTTCTTCGAAAAGGTGTTCGCCGCCATGTTCGATGATCTTGCCAATGAGATCCCATTGTGTGCCTACGGCTGTCGCCGGTACAGCCGGGTAGCCGCCATGGGCAAGAATGGTCTCCATATCCTGGATAGCGGCCTTGGCCACGTAATCGATGGCGTCCGCTGGTACTTCTCCCCCCTCCCATTCTCCGTGTAGTTCGGGCTCGTTATTGAATTCGAAATAACGAACGCCACGAGCTACGTACTCGTCGAGATAGTCGATTTCTTTCTGGCTGAGGGTTGCTTTTTCGAGATCGCGGGAGTTGGGGCGGAAACGATACAGCCTCACCACAGGCATGATGCCTGCTTGCAGCAGCAGCTCGGCAAAGTCGAGACCGCCGTCATGCAGGAATTTTACCCATTTCACCCCCATTCGCAACAGTTCGGGAATCCAGCGCTCGCGCAAAACCGATTTACCGACGGCGCCAGGATTGCCACCACTCCAGTGCATGCCAATCCCATTGTCATCAGGAGGCCGGGGATAATCTTGCAAACGCATGGGAGCACCTCAACATATCGATATGAGAAAGGCGGTTATGAAGCATCTGGACGCAAGTAATGGCTCTGTGCCCAGGAGATGAGTGCTGACAGCGCCACACTGATTTGCTCGCCGCTCTGCATGTCTCGCACGGTGATCTGTGCTTTTGCCAGTTCGTCTTCACCGAGGATCAGAGCATAGTGTACCTGGCTGCGATTGGCGGCTTTGAGTTGGGATTTAAGGCTACGGGAGCCAAAGGCCATAATCGTAGGAATACCGGCCCCGCGCAATTGATGGGTGAGCTTCACAGCCATGCGTTTGGCCTCAGCACCACGATGGAGGAGCATGAATTGGGGATGAGGGAGGGAAGGAGGCTCGATGCCTTGAGCACGCAGACTGAGCACGATGCGTTCAATTCCAATTCCAACACCGACGCCAGGTGTGGCAGGACCTCCCACCGATTCGACCAGGCCGTCGTAGCGCCCACCACCACACAAGGCATTCTGAGCACCCAATTCACTACCCCACACTTCGAACACAGTGCGCACGTAGTAATCAAAGCCTCGCACCAGGCGGGGATTGACCACATAGGCGAAGTCCAGGTCGCGGAGATAGCCGGTGAGGGTCTCGAAGTGTTCGGCGCACTCCTGACAGAGATAATCGGTGCTACGAGGTGCCTCGTCCAGAAGTTGCAAAGTCGCTTCTTCTTTTGTATCGAGGACGCGCAAGGGATTGACGCGTAAACGGCGCTGATCCACAGGTGGTAAGGCATCATAATGTGCCTCGAAATACGCTACCAGCTTTTGGATGTAGTTTGGCCGGCATCGGGGGCAGCCAATCGAATTGAGCTGAAAGGTGAGTCCCTGAAAGCCAAGTTCGTGGTACAGGCTGTAAGCCAGCTGCATGATCTCAAGGTCTGCAGCGGGGTCTTCTTCACCCAATAACTCAGCATTAAACTGTACATGCTGGCGAAAACGGCCGGCTTGGGGCTTTTCGTGCCGGAAAAGAGGGCCGATGGAAAAGAGTTTGACCGGTTTAGGCCAGGTATGCAAGCCATTTTCGACATAAGCCCGCATCACACCGGCAGTAAATTCTGGCCGTAAGCTGATATTGGTGCCATCGTGATCATCGAAGCTGTAGAGCTCTTTATCCAGGACAACGGCAGAGCCTTCTTGCAAGCCACGCAAGAAAAGCCGCGTTTCTTCGAGAATTGGCGGCTCTATTTGCAGGTAACCGAAGCGATCGGTCAATTCTGTAGCCTTGTTTATGATAAAGCGCCAATAGCGAAAGTCGTCAGGGAGGATGTCGTTGAAGCCTTTAAGGGTTTGAAAGCGCATATTTCATTACGGTGGAGAGTGGGAGAATTAAGCAAGGACCTGAGAGCCGCAAGCGTGTCGAAAACCACAGCGTTGGCAACGTCCCGGTTCTTCATGATGACGAAGAACCTCGTTACGCCCTTGGGCCTGGTGGATTTCGTCCAGAGTGCGGAGAAGTTCGGCGCGAAGGGTATCAGTATAGGGTACTTTGAGGGTGGTGTTGGCATATTTGAGGATGCCGTAAGGGGGCCTTCCTCCTAATACTTCTTCAACCAGAAGACAGTAAGCAGCTAACTGTAATTTATGGGAGGGATAAGGATCCTCGCGGTTAAGCTGGGTATGCTTGACTTCTACAGGAATAACCCTTCCCTCCATTTCAACAAGATAATCGGGTTTACCGGTCAAACGATACCGCATGGAAAACAATGATCGGTGACTCCGATGCCAGTCGCCAGTGTCCACGTAGATCACTTCGCCCAGGGGAAGACCTGTTTCTTTCCAAGTACGCCGCGAACGCAGCATAAGCCAGGCACCTGCAAGCAGGAGCAGAGCCGCCAGCCCGCTTAAGAGCGTGGACATCAACCGGGAACCTCACTGGGATCGGTGTAGGGCAAGATAATAATGGGAACGCCCTGCGGATGCCACGCCGTGAACCACTTGGCCTCATCAGGAGCGAGACGAATACAGCCGCGTGAAGCAGGGGTTTCTCCCAGTTCATCCACCCCTTTATACTCTTTCTGACCCTGGTCATTGAGGATGTAGGGAAGGCCGTGAATAAGAAAATTGCCACCACGTTTAAAAAGCCACCAGCCTTCGTCGGCTTGAACGCCCCCCGCTCCCCGGAATGTCCCCCAGTAGTCACCGATCACACCGAACCAGGCCGGCGTGTCCCAACCCAATTGTGGATCGCCGGTCGTGATAGCAAGGACGCGAAGCAATTGCCCGTCATCGATGATAAACATCTGCTGGTTATCTTGATCGACAACGATGTAACGGCCTTGGGGATTGATTCCTCGCTTTTGTGCTAACTCGACCACCCAGCCAGGAACAGAGCTGGATTGCTCGGGGGTTGGGGAAGCAGAAGGAGGGAGTGGAGTGGCTGTAGGAGGTAGCGGTGAGGGTATAGGGGTAAAGGTAGGGATCGGTGCCTTCTTCCCACTGAACGAAAGAGCTGTTTTATTGCCGTTTACCTGGGCAACAGGTGTTTTTGTTGGTGTCGCAGTAGCAGCGTTACTGCCACTGACGGCCGGGGCCAGCAACAGGCTGCCCGTCCACACCACAAGCGCCAAAAGGGCGACACCCAGGATGAGCACTAACGGCGTAAAGGATTTCGAAGGAGAAATTTGCGGAAGCATAACAAGCAAAGAGGAGTTTATATCAAAGATAAATGGGAAGCAAGAAGGGTAGCAGCAAAGAGAAGAAGGCTGAGAATGAACAGGTATATGGCAATGGCGTGCAATTTATGGGCTTGGGCAACTTCCTGAGCATGGTGTTCATGGGCGACAATACCGGCTTGCAGTTCGGTTTGATTTTGATTAGTGTAGCCCTCTCGTGCCAGCCACCATGCCCGATGGCAATAAATCCACTGCCCAACTTCGGAGGCGCGAATGACCGTGGAGGAAGGAATATCGCTGGAGGACATGATGGAGGGAGGAGTGAGAATCACCAGATCAGGATGTGTCAGGACACGTGTGCTTCGAATTTTTGCAAGGCATGTTCTAGACGGCGCTGCCGCACGGTAAGAGTCAGATCACCACGGGTGCGCTCGGTGACGCCGCGCACCATGTCGGTCTGGCGGCGTAGGCCGCCCGTGATGGCATCGGCAAAATCTATGGTGACAAGAACACTGTAGATTTCGTCCATGTACACGAACAGCTTTTCCGCCTCCTCGAGACGATCGCGACGCACCAAATCAAGGATGAATCGTCGTAATTCGCCCACGGCCTCAGCCAGACCGCCGAGATAGGCGGGGAAAGGAACCCCCAGTTCTTCCGGAGTCGGAAGCGTCTCATGATGGATGAGGGCAAAGACGATATGGGCTTCGGTCAGTTCTTTCAAGGCATCTTGGGTGTAACCGGCGTAATAAAGCTCGGGATAGTTTTCTAGTTCGGTGGTGAGGGCCACGGCCAAATCGCGTGCCAGACTCATCTTCCGTTGTGCTTCTTCGAATTCATGACGGTGACTGGCACGAATGCTCAAGGAACAATGTCGAATGAGTTCACGAGAACGCTTGAGGGCCAGGTCTCGAGCACTGGTACGGGCTTCAAAATCATTACGAATCAGGTCGATAATAGCGGCTAAGTTTTCCAAGATGTTGTCCGGGGAGAATGAAGGGGATGTGTGTTGTTTGAGCCAGGTGTACGCTGTGACTCCCTATTATACCATCCCCTTTGTTGGAGGCATAAGCACTGTCTCCGGCAATTCCAGATAGAATAATTGACCTCGCGCAGTGGGGTCAGATTACCCGGCTGTATTCCGAAGCATTGCCTGGGGGCTGAAAGCCGCCCAGCGGCCGCCGACAAGCACGGGTTCTCGCCAGCTGGAAGCCGGACTCTATAGGCCTGCACTGTCCTTGTCGCGGTAAGTCCATCGCATCACGGATGCG
>JAADFV010000418.1 GCA_013152695.1 Chloroflexota bacterium
ACCGCCATGGTAGCTGACTACGAGTCGTCTTTCTTTGCTATGAGCCGACAATCCCACCAGCGCCGGCATAAAGCCCCACCAGGAAGCAGCATGGACATGGAGAACACGCCACTGTTGCCTCGTGGAGAAGAGTCGCCACCATAGCCCCACCACCTGCAACGGTGGGAGAGCCAGTCTTCCTAGCATCCCCCTTCCTCGCAGCCAGGGGATATCCGTGTTGATGCGAGTGACGCGGGCGCCAGCTTCTGCCAACTGCCTGGCCAGGATCTCACATTGCACCGAAACACCGCCAGGACGGGGCGGAAAAGGCCCCATAATAGCAATGTCGAGCGCTTCCCAGGCTGATTTCACGACGGCTCCACGATTTCATCGATACCGAGAGTGTTGCCTGTGCCCTGGATGACTTCAGAGATGAAGAAGCGGCGCTTGCCTGAGGGCGTCAGAGGAATTTCATCTACGAATTCGAGTTCGAACTGGTTGTTTGGCCCCAGGTATTGGCGGAAGGTATCGATGATGCGTTGGTGGTCGGCTTCACTGAAGTTTTCGTCCACAACGAGTTTGATTAAAATTCTGTCTAGAGCTTTCTGGATGACTTGAAAAGCTTTGACTGCCTGAATATGTTCGAAAAAGCCGGAAAACTGATGGACGGTGAGCCAATGCCCATCGGGTGTAACAAACATGTCAGTCAGGCGGCCTTCGAGATGAGCGAGGCGAGGGAGGCCGCGACCACAGGCGCAGGGCTCGGCCATAAGCGTACCCACATCTTTGATGTTGTAGCGGATAAAGGGCGTAGCCGTCGCCTCCAGATTGGTGAGCACGATTTCGCCCTGCTCACCCGCTGGTACCCGCTTGCCATCGCGCACAATCTCGATAAAAATGGTCTCGGCATTGATGTGCATGCCGTTGTGTAATTCACACTCGGCCGCGATCTGCATACCATCTCCCCCGTACTCATTGTAAACGACGCCCGGGGCAAAGGCCTGCTCGATGGCGGCACGCATGTTGGGGGTCAGGGTTTCGCCAGTGGTCAGAATCGAGGGCACATACACATTCAAGCCCAGATCGAGCATGCGCCGGGCCAGGTAATACACGGTCGAAGCGTAGCGTAGGAACGGAGCATGACCGGCTTGGCTTTCTGCAGGCGCTGCACATATTCAAAGAGGATGTCGTCGGTCAGTTCACCAGCGGATAGCCATACATGCCGCAACATGCCCCACTCCAACCGTTCCAAGATCGGCCAGCCCAAAAAGCCACGGTTGGGCGTCAAGCGGAAGGTGGCGTAAGGCTTACCGAATTCGAAACCTACCATTTCCCACCAGCGAAATAGCCCCGCCCATTTTTTTGCTTTCTGGCGTTTGGTCGTCCAATAATGCAGGCGCTCACCGGTCGAGCCACTTGAGGCAGCATGGATGAGTTGGTTTTGGGGAATAGAATGATCGCGGATGATGTCGGGGTAGTTGTTGGTAAGGACGTATTTGTCGACAATAGGCAATTTGACCAGATCGTCGGTAGTCTGGATATCGGCGGGGGTTAGCCCGGCTTCCGTCATCCAGTCGTGGTAAAAAGGCACATGCTCGTAGACATGGGCAATGAGACGGCGTAGTTTTTGGTTTTGCAGGGCTCGTATCTCCTCGGCAGACCACCACTGCGAGGCCTCGAGACCGCGCAAATAAGGCATGACATCGCCATAACCGGCCAAATGCGATCCTACTGGCAAGACAACAGAACGAAGAAAGCGTGTGTAAAGATTCATGGGGTGCTAAAAAGAGAGGATTTTGGAGGAAGATCAGGCTTTTTCAAGTCATAAAGAGCGACACTGATTACGGCGCCCATCAGGGTCCAAAATACCATATTGGCGTAGATGGCAAAATTATTGTCGAAAGCGGCCGATGGCACAAAATAAGCCAGGAATGAGCCCCAGGCGACAAGGATGTAGAGAGGTGTGGCACCGGTTTTTTGCCGGAGGGCCCGGTGAAGACGAGCCAGGGTGAAGAAAAGGAGCACTGCCAAGAAAAGAAAACTTCCTAAAAGGAGGTAGCCTCCTGATACAAGCAGGTTGAGGTAAGTGTTGTGGGTGCTGGGTAGGACGTGGATGTTACCGCCTTCATGAAAGCCACGACGCACGGCCTCACGCCCAAAGCTGCCCCAACCAATGCCGAGCAAGGGGGCATCTTTGTGGATGGCCAAGCCATATTGCAGGGCGGTGAGCCGGTAATCGATAGGGCTTTCGGAAGTTAGACGCTGGCTTACAGCACTGTCTTGCATTATGTTTAGTAGCCCTACCCCCACCAGTACGGCAGCAAGGAAGAGGGGAATGGCATATTTGGCCAGTTTTCGAGAAAGAAATACGGGGGCAAGCACGGCGAGAAGGCCACCAATCCAACCGGAGCGGTTGAAAGTAAGAAGAATCCCCAGCTCCATCAACACGAACTGAGCCCCGGCCCAGAGGCGCAAGGGCAGAGTGCGATCGCTGAGCAGGCGCAGCAAGGCCAAGGGAACGATGATAGCCAGCGTGATGGCGATGTAGGCCGGATTACCCAGGAGTCCTGCTACTTTACGGATATCACCTGTGTAGTAGGCGCTGGTATTCTGGAAACGAAAGAGAGTGATGCCGGCCTCCTGTTCCAGGATAACTAAAAGCGCGATGATAATGCCCATAGCCAGCAAGGTGGTGGCGAAATGGCGGAGACGGCTGGGTGTGGTGATGATCTGGCGAGCAATGAAATAGCCCAATAAGGGCATAAGATAACTATCGAAGATGGATTGCAGTCCCCACAACCAGCCGTTTGAAGCATGGATAGCCGAAAGAATGAGAGCGAAACTGAAGAGCGGTAGGCCAAACTCGACAGGCGTAAGCTGTAGCCAGCGCTGGCGACCTCGCGCCAGTTGTGCCAGCAGATAAATCGTGAGAAAGCCCCCCACCATGCGCGTGAAACCTAAATCGGGCACGCCTGCGGGCATGTGAATGTCGAAAGAAAGGAAGGGGGCAAAGGGCGCCAGGGTGAGCCAGAGCAAAAAACCAGCCAGAGGTGAGGCAAAACTGATGACTATGGTGGTGGTAATGACAATGACCGCGGTCAATTGCTCTGCTTGTGTCGGCTGATAAATCAACAGCCAGCTATAACCGGCCATGATGGCGCTACCGATAAGTAAGGCGCCTGTGGCCAGGATAATCGAACGGCGAAGGGAGGAAGGTCGTACTGAATCCATGGTATTAGAAGGGAATGGAAAGCAGGGAATATCATAGACGAGAGATGCCCCTTTTGCCAAAGGCATTTTTGTATTTGGAATTGCCCGACTGTTTTGTAACTGCTCGAGAGTCGATAGTCCTCGGTCGTCAGTTCGCGAACCTTGTCGTTCATCATCCGATGCTTTTGGGAGGATCATTCTTCGCTAATGCTTCATCTTC
>JAADFV010000419.1 GCA_013152695.1 Chloroflexota bacterium
GAGGGCGTTCGACGGACGGGAAGCGCCCTCCAGGTGGGACACTTTTCCATTATCAAATGGGTCACTTTTCGATGATCACGGCCACACACCCGCCCACAGGTGGGTCACTTTTCCGTGATCAAACGGGTCACTTTTGGGTTGACATTCATATAAAGGCAAGGATGCCGTCGTCGATCCGATTTATGACATCCCCTCGCTATCCGTCGAACATCAATTTCGGATGTATGCGCTCGGCCCTGGTCAGAGGGGCAATGTGCAAGGCACATGGACTGTCTCTGTCAACAGTGGGAGCTGGGGTGCCCCGCCTAGCCAGGGGAAATAAGGAGATGATGCCATGAAAACTCGTTTATTCACTTTAGTTGTTCTTCTCGCTGGTTTAGCGCATGTCTTGGTGGCCGGCGTGGCTGCGCAGGGGACTAGTGAAGCGACGAAGATTCATACTCACGCATGGATCATTGCCGATTCTCAAGTAGTCTATAATAACGACTTTGAAGGAATCATAGGATCAGAATGGTCTAGCACTGCAACAGAGATAACACCTGCGGGAGCGCGAAGATCTCTGGGGCAGTTCGGAAATGATACTGTACAACTAACTCTAATGGATCTGCCCCCTCATACAAACGCCACCGTGTCGTTTGACCTTTTTATTATTAGATCGTGGGATGGCAACGGCAATCTCTGTTGTGGGCCTGATATTTTGGACGTAAGCCTGACAAATGGTCCGGTCCTATTGCATACGACATTCAGCAACACTGGAGGAGAGGGACAGGCTTACCCTGACGCGTATCCAGGGGGTGATCACCCTGCTCGCAGTGGAGCGGCAGAAAACTTTACACTTGGGTATCCCAGACATGGAAGTGAATGGGGGGATGCGGTTTACCATATGAACTTCACCTTCCTTCATTCAGCGAGCAAGCTTATATTGTCTTTCGCTGCTTTCGGGTTACAGCCGCTCCAAGACGAGAGTTGGGGTATTGATAATATCGTAGTTTCGGTCGGGGGACAAATGTACGCTGTTTCTGGCAAAGTACAAGACCGGAACAATGATCCTGTTCTCAGCGTCACCATCTCGGCCGGAGCCGGCGGCAGCACCACGACAGATGCCGACGGCGCTTACACCCTCTCCCTCCCGGCCGGCACATACACACTCACTCCCAGCAAGAGCGGCTATTCTTTTTCGCCGGAGCAACGCATAGTGAAGGTGCCCGGCGCAGCTAGTGGGGCGGACTTTATTGGTGTGGCTGACGGCGGGCCGCCGCCACGATTCCTGGATTTGCCTTTTGCTTACTCCGACTCGTTTGCCCAACTTGCACTGGGGAATATGGATGGCAAAGGCCCCGGACGTGTGAACTCTTGGTTTGACCATGCGTCACCTGACTATAGTGAGAATATGACTGTAACGATCTGGTCTGGACATGTCTACACGGACCCGGTAGTGGCGAAACTCAACGCTAAGAACTGTCAGACAGGGGTAAACTGTTATAACGGACACAATGGGATTGACTTTCAGAAGAAAACTGGGTCAGATTCAATTTATCCGGCAGCGGCCGGAATTGTCGCCGAGGTTCGCAAACACTGGCCGAAACCACAGAAAGGTTCAAGAGATGACAGTTATGGAAACTACGTTCTGCTAGATCATGGGGGAGGGTATGCGACCTTTTACGCCCACTTAGCATCCGTGAATCCTGCCATAGATGTGGGCACAGTAATTGCTGAAACCCGGTCGATCACACTAGGAATAATGGGTGGGACAGGGGGGTGGCCGATTCATTTGCATTTCGGCATCTATTACGACAAGAACGGCGATGATCGGTGGACACGCGATGAAGTGGTGGATCCTTATGGGTGGAGTGAGAAGAAGTCTATCCCGGATCCTTGGGTGATTGCAGGAGGCCCCGTTAGTCACTACCTATGGAAATACGATATCTCGAAGCCCTCACCCGTATCGGCAAACCAGGGAGCTGTGATCACTGAGACCACCAGCAGCATGCAGATTAGCATTCCTCCAAATGCTTTTTCCGGCCAGGCCACATTCGAGCTCTCACTAGCACCGGTGGCTGCGTCCTCTGCCCAATTGCGCAGTGGCGGCCACTCTTTCTGGCTACTCTTGCTGGAATGGCTGCCGAGCATGGGCGGCCAGCAAGCGGTGGGCGCTCAATCTCAACCGCTTTCGCTCCAATCTACAACCCAATTCACCCTCACCAAACCCATCACCGTGAGCGTCCAATACACCGACGCCGACGTCCTGCACCTGGACGTGAGCCAGCTCACCTTGAGTCGCTGGGATGAAACGCGGCAGGAGTGGAGGCCTTTACCCACCACCGTTGATCCTATCAATCGGAAGGTCACCGCTCTAACGCAGCAGTTGGGCGACTTCGACCTACAGGCTCCTTTGCTCTGTTCGACAGATGATCTGGAACCGGATGACAATTATGCCGCGGCCCGTTGGGTACGGCCCAACGATTGGCCGTTGGCGCGAGGTCTGGACACCCCTCAAGACACCGACTGGGTGCGCTTCGACGCCAGACAAGGGATAACTTATACGATTCGCACTCAAAATCTGACGGGTAGCGCAGACACGATACTCAACCTGTACGATACTGACGCCTGGACGCTGTTGGCCAGCAACGACAACAGGGGTGATGGGCCGGCTTCCGAATTGACCTGGACAGCGCCGTATACGGGCACATTCTTCGTTGAAGTCGTCAGCGCCCCAGGTGGCGCCACCAATTGTTCGGCTGCCTATGAACTTGTTATCGAGACCATTCCCGGTGATGTCATCCCCGACTGCCGGGTGGACGTGGCCGACCTGCAGGCCGTGGCCAATCGATGGCGCCTCAGCGCGGCCACTCCGAATCCTGACGAGGATGTCACTACCCCCAACTACGAGACGCGGTTCGACCTGGATCGAGATGGGGATGTGGACGTGGTGGACATCATGCACGTGGCGGCGCAGTGGGGGGAGAGGTGCTCGTAAGGTGAGATTTCCAGGCCGGAATTGATTAGATCTTGCTGCCGCGACTATGGAGGTGTGAGAGCCTGTCTGAAAATTACTCAGCATCTTGCGAGTCGCCTTACCATTAAGTGAATAAAGGCTACCTTTGCCATGGACTCACTGTTGTCAGCCCAGTACTCAAAATCCTT
>JAADFV010000420.1 GCA_013152695.1 Chloroflexota bacterium
TACTCATTATTTCGAATTCGAGGAATGTCGTCAGCACTCACGCAGTTTTTATGCTGGTCTGCTCGCCTGCGCAGAGGAGAGCAACCTCGATGCGGCAGAAGAACTCACTCGCGAAACCATGCAAATCAGCCTGGATTTATGGCAGCGTTTGCAGGGGGAAATAAAATGAAACGTTGGAATGGTTGGGGGAACGTCAATACCGATTACCCTTTGCCCGAAGCCGGTCTCATTTTTCTACAAGATAGGCTGGGAATATTGCAGCCTCAGGCCGATGTCACCCTGGAAAGCATTCTCTCGACCATTCCCCCCTCCCGGCTGCCCTCTCACCCCCTGATCGACACCGCCCTCGAAACCAGACTGCGGCATGCTCGCGGGCAAAGTCTACCCGATTGGGTGGCGCTTAATTACGGACGCATCGAGACTTTCCCCGACGGCGTTGCCTTCCCTGAAAGTGAAGATGATGTCCGGGATTTGCTCCAGTTCGCTCGCTCAAGCCGCACGAGGGTAATTCCTTATGGCGGGGGCACCAGCGTGGTCGGGCACATCAATCCTCTGAAAGATGATTCCCCGGTGCTAACCCTTTCCCTGGAAAAACTCACCGGCCTGCTCGATTTGGACGAGATCAGCAGGATCGCGACCTTTGAGGCTGGTGTCACGGGTCCGCGTCTGGAAGCGCAGCTCCAGGCGCATGGCTACACCCTCGGCCATTTTCCTCAATCGTTTGAATACTCCACCCTCGGCGGCTGGATTGCTACTCGCTCGAGCGGACAACAATCCTATCACTACGGACGGATCGAACAACTATTTGCCGGAGGACGCCTTGAAACACCACAAGGACGGCTCGATCTTCCTGCTTTTCCTGCCTCGGCGGCAGGGCCGGATGTGCGTGAGATGATTTTGGGCTCAGAAGGGCGTTTTGGGGTCATCACGCAGGCTCGGGTTCGCATAAGTCCGGTACCTGAGGCGGAACAATTCTACGGGATTTTCTTTCCTTCCTGGGAACAAGGAACAGCAGCAGTACGTGCTATCGCACAAGCAGAGATTCCGGTCTCGATGCTGCGGCTGAGCAACCCTCAGGAGAGCGAAGCCTCGTTAATCCTCTCTGGAAAATGGTGGGTTGGCCTGGCCGATCGTGGTCTGCGGCTGTTCGGACAGGGCGATGAGCGTTGTCTTATGCTTTTCGGCGTTACCGGCACTAGGACACACCTGCGGCGCACGCGCAGAACTGTGAAGTCACTTTGCCGTTCTTTCGGCGGTAAATATATCGGTACGATTGTGGGGCGGAGCTGGGAAAAAAGCCGATTCTTATCGCCTTATCTGCGAAATACGCTTTGGCGACAGGGTGTTGCAGTCGATACGCTAGAAACGGCCCTCCCTTGGTCACAGGTGCAAGCAGCTTCGCAGGCGATTCCGCAAGCGATTGTGAGTTCGGCACAGCGTTTTAATGAACGCGTTCTGGTCATGACCCACCTTTCGCACGTGTACCGGGACGGCGCCAGCATTTACACGACCTACCTTTTCCGCCGTACGGTCGATCCTGATGAAATGTTGGAACGCTGGCGTGCCATGAAACAAGCCGCCAGCCAGGAAATTCAAGCCCACGGCGGCACCATCAGTCACCAGCACGGTGTAGGAACCGATCACCTCGCCTACCTGCCTGCAGAGAAAGGACCTTTGGGGATGGCTGCCATCCGTTCCCTTGCCCAGACCTTCGACCCGGATGGCATCATGAACCCCGGCAAGTTGTTTTAGCAGGAGACTTCGATGTTTTGGACACAAGGTTGGCGACAGCGTGCCTGGGCAGACCTCGACCACGAATGGGATTTGATTGTGATCGGCGGGGGAATTACCGGCGCCGGCATATTGCATCAGGCTGCCGGGGCGGGGCTCCGTGCTCTGCTTGTGGAAGCTCATGATTTTGCTTCTGGCACATCGAGCCGTTCCTCGAAACTGGTACACGGCGGTTTGCGTTATCTCAAATCAGGGCAAATCAGGCTAACGCTCGAGTCGGTGCGTGAGCGCGAATATTTACTCAAACAGGGGCGGGGACTGGTCAACCGTCTGGGATTCTTATATGCCAGCATGAAGGGAGATCCTATGCCTGGCTGGGTTTTCGGGCTAGGCCTGAGTGTTTACGATCTCCTCGCTCGCCAGTGGTTGCATCGCTCTTACGATATCCTCGACATGCGTGAGCTCTGTCCCCCCTTGACAACACCCGATCTGACCGGGGGTTATCGTTATTTTGATGCCCAAACCGACGATGCCCGCCTTACCTTGCGTCTGTTGCGGGAAGCTGTGGAAGATGGGGCGCTCGCCCTCAACTATGCTCGCGTGGATGAATTGCTGCGTAGTAAAGATGGCCACGTCCGCGGGGTTGTCTTGCGTGACACGGCGGGTGGGTATGGAGAGACGACGGTCGAGATCGAAGCGAAGGTCGTAATCAATGCTACCGGCGTATGGGTGGACGAACTACGGAGTAAAATCGAGCGTCGCCGACGAATGAGACCTTTACGAGGCAGTCACCTGCTCTTTCCCCACCAACGTCTGCCTATCAGCCGCGCTGTAACCTTTCTCCATCCTCGTGATGGTCGCCCGGTTTTTGCTTTGCCCTGGGAGGGCGTCACTCTCTTTGGCACCACCGATGTCGACCATAAATCTGAGCTGGTTACCGATCCCGCCATCAGCACCGAGGAATTCGAGTACCTGCTTTCTGCCGTACAGCAGGTTTTTCCATCCCAGGAATTACGTGCCGCCGATGTAATTGCCACCTTCTCGGGATTACGGCCTGTGGTCGACAGCGGTAAAGCCGATCCCTCCCGCGCCTCGCGTGAATACGCCGTCTGGGATGAAGATGGGCTCATTACCGTATCCGGTGGCAAGCTGACGACATTCCGTCTCATGGCGCGTGATACCCTCAAGAAAGCACGTCGATATCTTGGCGAGGTTCGTTTTGACCATCAAGCCCCGGTGCTGAAGCCCTTACCCGCTCAGGCTTTTTCACTGCTCGAGGCCAGTGCCTTCAACCCAGCCCAATGTCTGCGTTTACTGGGGCGTTACGGCCCGCAAGCTGTTACCACCTTTACGGGTGCCAGTTCCCAGGAGCGCGAGCTCATCCCCGGTACCCCCTATTTATGGGTGGAATTGCGCCAGGCTGCTTGCTGCGAAGGGGTGATCCATCTGGACGATTTACTCCTGCGGCGATTGCGGCTGGGGTTGTTGTTGCCTCAAGGCGGGTTCGATTTTCTGGGACGTATTCGTGATATTGTGCAACCCGTCCTGGGCTGGGATGACGTTCGTTGGCAAGAGGAAGTCGATGCTTACAAACGCCTGTGGCAGGCATCTTATTGCAATCAACCCGGTGCTGCGGTTGGGTAGAGCCTTGCCAGCCAGATTTTAGCCCCCTGTGGTAGAAGTTTTTGTTGGAGCAGGAAGCGGTAGGGAGTAGGAAGAAGCAGGAAGCAAGAAGCAGGGAGCAGGAAGCAAGGAGTAGGAAGCAAGAAGTAGGGATCACTTGCCCGCATGGGGGGAGACGGAAGAGTGCAACGAGAGGACGTTTTCAGGCGCGGCGTACTGGTTTAGCCGTCTCCTGGTTTTCTGGTTTACCGGTCTCCTTGTTCACCTGTCTATCCCGCTCCCGGACTTGCCTTCCTGGTGCCGGCTTGTCTGGGTTGGGGGATTAAATGTACAAATCTCGGCGGGCATAGGTGTAGTAGGCTCCCCCCATACATACAACGATGATCACGGCTGTGAGCACGAGGGAGGTCGTAGAAAAGTTCCTTTCATGGAAGAGACGGGCGGCATCAAAGTATTTGAAAGGCGAGAAATATTTAAGGAATTCCAGCTTTTCGTGCAAGCCAGAGATTATGGAAAAGAAGTAGGTCGTCAAAAGCAGGGAAACAGCGGCCGAGCTCGAGTGCCGGTATTGTTTCATGGCGCAACCGAGGAAGACGCCGATGGAGAGAAAAATCAGTTGCAAAAAGAATAGTCCAAGCATGGATCGGTTCAGAAAAGCGAGAAATTCACTATCGGGATGGTAGGGTTGGGCTATGGCAACCACGATTCCCCAGGTGACCAGTAAGAGAACGACGCAATTGATGAGCACGGCCAAAGTTTTGCTGGTGACTATCTCACTGCGTTTCACAGGCAAGGTGAGTGAGAATTCGACCGTCTTGTCGCGTTCCTCTTTGGAGATGATGTCGCTACCCCACATCACGGCGGCTATACCGACGATGAGTGCATAGTAGTTGTACATCACGCCATAAAAACCACTGAGAGTGGTAAGATTGAAGGCCTTGAAATTGAAGGCATCGAGAAGGGCTTTTGGCATACTGTCCAACACAGCCAGCATTTCGGGGTTACTGGAGTAAGCTGAGAATTTTGCGAAGCCAATGATGGTCAGCAAGATCGTAATCCCGCTGTAGATGAGCAGCGACTTGAAGTTCGCCTTGAGTTCTCGTAAAAGAATGTTCATGAGCTTCCTCCTCAGCTTACTGAAGGAATATCCCGGCGAATGTACAGCCAGTAGCTGGCGATCACCGAGATGACGATAGTAGCCACACTCACCATCACCAGCGGCATATCGAAGTTTCCATGTTTGATGATATAGTTGGCATCGAAGTGCTTAAAGGGTGTAATTTTTTCCAGCATGCTCTCACCGAGCATGTCGCCGAATGCTCCCAGCACATACATGCCAAAGGCCAGACCCATGGCGTAGGGTGTGACACTGCGTACGCGCCTGACCAGCAGGGAGATCAGCAGGCCCACACTGAGGAAAAATAACTGGAAAACTGCCAACCCTAACAGCATCTTGGCAAGAAGTACGGGATTGTAGGTACTTTCGCCTTTGAAGGCATTCACAAAGGCGAAGGTGCTGGCCCAAACTACCGCCTCAGTCACTGCCAGACTTCCCAGTGCGGCCAGCAGTTTACTGGTGAGAATCTGGCTACGGGTCAGTGGTTTACTGAGGAGGAAATCAGCCGTCAGCTCCCGCTCTTCGATAGAGACGAGGGCAAAACCGTAGTTGGCTGCCTGAATCGCCAGCAAGATTTGGATGAACAGGTAGACAAAGGTGAAGAAGCCCATGATCTGGGAAAAATCGATCTCGTTCATTCCGAACGCGGCCAGAAATTCCGGCGGGAAATTGGCCATCATCTCATTGAGCAATGCCGCGTCTTTGGCAAAAGAGGGGAAAAGAGAGAGATAAAGTAATGCCACGGCCATCGCCGCAAGAGACCAGGTTATTGCCGAGCGGAGATGCATTTTGAACTCATGTTTGAGGATATTATTGTTCATGGCATCACCTTATTCGTAATAGTGCATGAAGATTTCTTCCAGGGTCGGCTCCTCGATCGTCACATCGCGTAGATCGAGCTCACTGATCTTCTTCACGATGGAGTTGATATCACCCTTGTAAAAGAATCGCACCCCATGTTCATTGCTCCGTAGGTTGGTCACGGTGGGCAAGCGGAAGAGGGCTGGATCGAGATTTTCGGCCACGACTCGGATTTTTTTGTAATTGTTCTCTTGCAGCGTGTGGATGTCTGATATTTCGATGATGCGGCCTTCTTTGATGATACCAACGCGGTTACACATGCGTTGTACCTCGCCCAGGATATGGGATGAGAAGAATACTGTAACCCCACGTTGCTCATTTTCGGTTCGAATCAGTTCGAAGAATTTGCGCTGCATGAGGGGATCAAGCCCCGAGGTAGGCTCATCGAGGAAAAGCAATTTGGGTTGGTGCAGAAGTCCTTGTACGATCCCAACCTTCTTCTTATTCCCGTACGAAAGGTCCTCGATACGGCGGTCGAGGTCCAGCTCCATCAGCTCTGCCAATTCGTGCATACGCTGCGTGCAGTCTTTTTTGTAGAAACTGGCCGAATATTTCAGGAGGTCGATAACCTTCATGCGCTCGTAATAAAAGACTTCCGAAGGCAGATAACCGATGTCTTGACGCACCTCCGGGCCATATTTGATGCAGTCCTTCCCGAAAATCGTGGCACTACCACTGGTAGGATAAATCAGCGAGAGGAGCAGACGGATGGTGGTAGATTTACCCGCGCCATTGGGTCCGATGAAACCAAAGATCTCTCCTTCTTCCACCTGGAAGGAGACATCGATGATTCCCCGCGCTTTTCCGTAGTATTTCGTGAGCTTATCGGTTTCAATAACGTTCATGGCCGCACTCCTTGTGCTGAGTTTTCCTTGGCAAAAAGGGGATTTAGGGGGTGCCCTCAGTCTTCCAGTGATAGAGAAGCCTTGGCTGCATCATGAGCTTGTGTGCCAAGCCCTCGTTTGAGAAAATCAATGAATTGATCGACAGTTGCGAGCAATTGGTCGTCATATTCCTGGGCCACGTATTCGGTGTAGTATTCCAACATCAGAGTGTTGATGGAGACAATAATATAGGCAAACATACGCACGTCGATGTCGTCTCGGATCTCGCCACGTTCAAGCGCCTTCCGCAGCAGATTCTCGAAAAACTCGTAGGCGGCGGGCATGTTTTTGCTCATCACCTCCTCGTAGATCGGCGTTCCTTTGCTCTCCATCAGTCTTTTGCTGATTTCGGCGTAGCGAGGATGGTCCACGCCAAATTGAATCCCTGATAGATACATTTCCCGAAGCAGTGTGAAAAAATCATGCTGCTCCGAATTACGGATGACGGGAGCGAGATACTCGAGCTTGGCTTCGCCCGCTAATTGCATGAGGTAGAGAAATAAATCCTTCTTGTTTTCGAAGTATTGGTAGAAACTACCTTTGGCAATGCCCGCTTTACTTACAATGCGATTGATGCTCGCTTGTTCGAAGGAGTGCGCAGCAAACTCCTCGAGGGCGACATGACAGATTAAGGCTCGTTTGTCGGCGGGCAAATTGAAAAATGTTTCTTTAGGCATAGTAGAGGTTGGAGTAGGTGACCGGGTGGTCATGTGACCACTGAGTCACATGATAGGGTACAGGGAGGTGTTTGTCAAGTCATAACATGCTGGGCAAAGTATGGGGGCAGGAATTTGGTGGTGTGAAGGGCTGCAATGATGAAGTGATCAATAAGTCTAAGCCAATTGGGTATTGACAAGTGGGTAAAACTAATGTATGCTATGCTACATGGAATCGATTTCATGATATCGTTTCGTGGAATCGTTCTCCGCTTTTCACTATCAAGGCCGAAAGAGCATGGCGACCATTAGCGATGTAGCAAAACAAGCAGGCGTTTCTCCTGTTACCGTTTCCCGAGTGATTAACAACGCGGGCAACGTAAGTGCAGCAACGAGGACGAGAGTTGAGCGTGCTATCGCGGAATTGGGGTATGTGCCTAGCGGGGCAGCACAAAGTCTCAGATCAAAACGTACCAAAACCCTGGCACTGATTGTGCCCGACATCCAAAATGCATTTTGGACGACGATGGCGCGGGGCATCGAAGACGCGGCGCAGAGCCACGGTTACTCCATTTTTCTCTACAACACCGACGAAAATGCCGCCAAGCAGCGCCATTGTCTCGAAGTTGTTGTCAGCCAACGTGTCGACGGCGTCATCATTGCCCCTCACGACAGCAACGCCGAGAATCTAGCTCTGCTCAGGCAGCGCGATGTCCCCACCGTCATTATCGATCGCCACATCGATGATTGGGACGTGGATACGGTGAGTGGTGATTCCATATCAGCTTCGCGCAGTTTGGTACAGCACCTCATCAAACTGGGACATAAACGCATTGCCATGATTAGCGGCCCCCTGAGCACTTCGACTTCGACCGACCGTATCATTGGTTACCGCATTGCCCTTGCCGAAGCCGGCCTTCCTTATGATCCCACGCTCGTAAGAACGGGTGAATATCGCTCGATCTCGGGTGAACGCCTGACTCACCAATTGCTGGAAACCACGGAAAGGCCCACGGCCATTTTCGCTGCCAACAACGTGATCGCCCTCGGTGTGATCGATGCTTTGGATGCCCACGGACTCCGTGTCCCTCAAGACATGGCCCTCGTCTGTTTCGACGATCTTCCCAACACATCCCGGCTCTTTCCCTTTCTGACCGTCGCCGTCCAACCTGCCTACGATCTCGGAGCCAATGCCGCCCAGCTTCTGCTCAGCCGTCTGACCAGTGAGCGACCTCCACCACCTCGCCACGTGGTTTTACCCACGCGTCTGATCATCCGGCATTCCTGTGGCAGCACCCTGGCAGACCGTAACCACATCACCCTTCAGCTCCCGGCGCGAAGTGAAGGACATGAGCGCGTGGAACTGGTCAAACCTCTGTCGCCAGAGGAACTCCGCTTGGTGACGGCTTATCTCAACGACGCCACATTCACCGCTTCCAGAAATCGATCGGTGCCCACAGCCTACGAGAAGCCGGATGTTCAGCGCATCGAGGCTGCCCTCCAATTCCGGGAATCAGACCGGGCACCCCACGTCGAGTTCGATATCAGCAGTCTTCGTCTTTACGCCTACGTATTGGGACGAAAAGATAGGCTTGTTCAGGCAAAAAATGGGAGTGGAGGGGCGATTATCACCCCAGAAGACCGCGTGGAATTTGCCCAACGCATGGGTTTAGATGCCATTCTGTGTGAGTTTTCCGGGCAAACTAGCAACCCTAATCTCCGTCTCGATGGTGCCTGTCAGCTAGACGCTGGCCCTATCGAAACCTGGGCGGATCTCGATCAGTTACAAAAACCCATTGCCATCGCCGATCATCTCAACGAGCTCGAACGCCACTTGCGTGCGGCCGAAGGTTCTAAACTGGGCGTCTTCGTCAGTTTTGATTCCTTTTTCGATTGTGCTTTGCGAACAGCGGGGCATAACAAGGCCAGGTCGCTTTTTACGGATCGGTTTTTCTTCGCACGCCTGATGGACATCCTCCTCGAACGACAGGAGCGGGTAATGCGTGCAGTCTGCGATCGTTTTGCCGACGAGATTTCCTTTGTGTTAGTAAAGGATAAGATCGCCGATGAGACGGGATCGCTCATCGACTTGGAGACGCTCAGGGAAATTTATAGCCAGCGTATGCAAGCGTTGATTGCGCCGGCTAAGGATCATGGACTTCCGGTTGCAATCCGCACGGCCGGCAACATCGAGCAACTTTTGCCATTGCTCCACAGCATCGGTTTCGATATTATCCACCCTTCCTCGTTCGAGAATAATGATTTAAGGGCTTATAAGGAAGCCTGGAAGGGCAAACTGGTATTTGCTGGCGGCTTTCCTCTCTCGACATTACAGAGTGGTAGTCAGGAGGAAATTACCCAACAGGTAAAACAAACTTGTGCCCAATTGACGAGCGGAGGAGGATACATGTTTGGCGTGTCGGGGCTGATTAGCGACGACATTTCTCCCGAAAATTTTGTGATCATGACCAAGGCCATGCAGAAATACCGCCTTCGTCTTCTTCCTGACTACACATCAGGCTCAACCAGGACGTCTCCTTCATGAAATCGCTTACCTCGCGGGAGCGCGTGCTCACCACCTTCAGGCACGAAGAACCCGATCACGTTCCTTGCTGGTTAGGCGCCTCGCCCGAGTGGAAAGCTCTGGCGCAAGATTACCTGACACTACCAGACGAGGAAGCCCTGCTGCACTATCTGGGTGATGATTTCCGCCGGGTTTTTGCCTCTTATGTCGGTCCTCCCGAACGCAGCCCTGATCAAATGTTATCTCCTGGGGCCACGTGGCGTTCGCCTTTTGCTATCGAGCGACATGGTTACGGATGGGGCATGCCACTGACACCGCCACTCCTTAAAGGCGCCTCTTTGGACGAAGTGCTGGCCTTTCCCTGGCCCGATCCCGACTGGGTCGACGTCTCTCATATCGGCCAGGAAGTGAAGCAATGGGGTGGGGAATTTGCCATTTTGGGCGGGGAATGGGCGCCGTTCTGGCATGATGCCATCGATTTACTGGATTTTGATGGGCTAATCTACCAGATGTATGACAATCCCGAAATCGTGGATGTGGTCATGAGCAAGACTGCCGATTACTATCTGGCCATCAGTCGCCGTATTTTCGAGGCCAGCGCTGATGCCATCGATATCTTTTTCATCGGCAATGATCTAGGGGCGCAAACTGGGCCACTGTTGAGCCCCCAACTGTTCCGCCGCTTTGTCTTACCTCAACTCAAGCGTTTCGTCGACTTGGGGCATGAATACGGTAAACTGGTGGTGCTCCACTGCGACGGCTCAATCCGTATCTTTCTCCCCGACCTCATCGCTATTGGCATGGATGGCATCCAGTCGGTACAGCCTTTCACTGCCGGCATGGAGCTGGAAGGACTCAAGCGAGATTTCGGGCAAGCGTTGACCTTTATGGGAGGCATCGATACGCAAGTATTGATCGAGGGCACAGTCGCTGCTGCCAAACAATTGACCCTCGAGGCCTTGAATGTGATGATGCCCGGCGGAGGCTATGTGTGTTCACCCAGTCATGATTTCCTTCTCCCAGAAACTCCAGTCGAAAACGTTATCGTCGTATACGAAACTATCCGCGACTATGGCGGATACCACTAAAGATTCACTCCGTGGGTTGTAGGGCCCAAACATCCGTTTTTTCGCTTTTCAGGAGCCAAGCCATGGCCAATAACGACAAAATGACATCTCGTGAACGCGTGCTGGCCAGCATCAATCACCAAGAGCCCGATCGGGTTCCTATCGATCTGGGTGCCACGCCTAGCTCCGGGATTTCTGCTATTGCCTATCACAACCTCAAGGAATACCTGGGTATCGAGAGCGGACATACGCGCGTCTACGATGTCGTACAAGAACTTGCCCAACCGGAAGATGAGATTCTCGAACGATTCCACGTCGATGCCTTGGATATCGGCCGCATGTTCAACACCGAAGACCAGGACTGGTATGATGTTCAGTTGCCGAACGGCCCACGAGTGCAATACCCAAGCTGGTTTCACCCGGTACGGCTCGATGATGGCACCTTAGAAGCCTACTCACCCGACGGGACTCTCATCGCCAAACGCCCTCCTTACGCTACTTTTTACGACCAAACCTATTTCCCCTACCTCGATGGCTATCCCTCCGATTATCGCGATTTGCCCTCGGTTATGCCCAAAGTTCTGTGGGCCGGTTTGGTACACAGTCCCTGGGACCATGCAAGCGAGCCCGATTTCTGGCAACAGTTGCGGGAAAAAGCCGTTTATTTGCGTGAAAACACCGATAAAGCCCTGGTTGTGGTTGCCGGCTGCAATCTATTCGAATGGGGCACTTTCCTGCGGCGCCTGGATAACTTTCTTATGGATCTATTGTTGCAGCCAGACGAGGTCGAACGCCTGCTCGATGCTTTGATGGAGATTCATCTCGCTACCCTCGAAAATGTCTGCAATGCCGTCGGTGATGTCGTCGACATCATTCGTTTTGGTGATGATCTGGGCACGAATCAGGGGCCTTTCATGGACCCGAAAATCTACCGCAAGCTTTTCAAGCCGCGGCATAAAATTCTTTGTGATTACGTGAAAGAACATAGCCAAATGCATACTTTTCTGCATTCCTGCGGTTCCATTTATCGGGTGATTCCCGATCTCATCGATGCTGGCTTTGAGATTCTCAATCCCGTGCAGATCAACAGTCGTGATATGGAACCGGAAAGACTCAAGCGAGAGTTCGGCCAGGATGTCACTTTTTGGGGTGGGGGTGCGAACACGCGTGATGTCCTGAATCAGGCCACGCCCGAGGTGGTCAAGGATCATGTCACAGAATTACTCGAGATATTCATGCCTAACGGTGGCTTTGTTTTCAACACCGTTCACAATATCCTCCCCGACGTGCCGCCTGAGAACATTGTCGCCATGTTCGAAGCGGTTGAAGCCTATGGACGCTAATGTTAGCCAAGGAGAAACCTCATGATTCGCCACGGTCAAGTTATCGGTGTCAAGCCAGACAAGTTGGATGAATATAAAAAGTATCATGCAGCCGTCTGGCCGGAAATTCTGGATATGATCCGGGAATGCAATATTCAGAATTATTCCATCTATTACAAAAACGTCAATAGCATTCCCCTACTGTTTGCTTATTTCGAATATGTGGGTGATGATTTCGAGGCCGATATGGCTAAGATGGCCGCCGATCCCAAAACCCAGGAGTGGTGGGAGATTATGATGCCCATGCAACAACCTATTGAGACCAGAAGCGAAGGAGAATGGTGGGCCGAAATGGAAGAAGTCTTTCATCTAGACTGACGGCACTTCCGGCCTTTGCTTTATCTACCCTATTTGTACTTTCAAAAAGGACAATCACGATGGAACGAACCGCCAAGGCGCTCGCTAAACTCGAGCGCATGAATAAAACCCTGCGGCACGAAGAAGCTGACCGTGTACCTATTAGTGACTTCTTCTGGGGTAACTTTCTGAAACGTTGGCGTGAAGAACTGGGCCTGGCACCTGACACCGACCCATACGTCTACTACGACCTCGATTGGATCGTCACTATACCTAACATGGATCCCCACATCAAACGTTTCGAGACCTTGAAGGAAACCGAAGACGAAGTGATTGTGAGGACAGGGTTCGAGGCTATTCTCCGCAAGAAATTCAAGGACCCCATGCCGGAATTCATCGAGTTTGAAACCAATACCATCGAAAAGGCCGAAGCTTTCGTCTTCGATGATCCCTGGGATGAACGGCGCTATTTCAGCCGCGGCGATAATCAGATTGCCGGTGTGGGCGATGGTTTTGAACGGGATTCACCGCCCTGGGTCGAGACTGTGAAGTCCATTTATCCCGACTTTCCTGTCTACGGCAGTGTGTGTGAGGCCAACGAATACATGGTGCGGTTGGTCGGCCCAGAAAACAACCTGCTCTGGATAGCGCTCTATCCCGATCGCTTCGCCAAATTCGTCGAACGCACCAATGAATTCGCCATTGAAATACTCAAGGCTCAGATCGAGGCCGCCGGTGGCCTGCTGGATGGCATGGTGATATGGGGAGACGTCGCTTATAAAAAGGATCTCTTTTTCGATCCGAACTGGTGGCGGGCTCATTACAAACCTTATGTGAAAGAAATGGTCGACATTTGCCATGCTCATGGTCTTCCCGTGATCTACCATGGCTGTGGCAATGTCAAGCGCATTTTTCAGGATTTTATCGACATTGGCATCGATGCCTACAATCCTCTGGAAGCAAAGGCGGGTCTTGATGTCGTTGATTTACGACGCAAATACGGGCATGATATCGCCTTTTGCGGCAATATGAATGTGATCGAATGGGCAGAGAGTGATGACGAGGCCCTGAAGCAAATTGTACTCCGCAAACTCAACGCAGCCAAAGGCGGAGGTTTTATCTTTCAGTCCGATCATTCGGTGCCAAGCAGCGTTTCTGGACACAACTATGACTATGTGGTCAAGCTGGTACGAGAATACGGCCAATATCCTTTGCAACTTGGTGAATTCGATATCCCTGATTTGACATAAGCAAACTATTTGCGGGAGGTTGACCAGCCGACAATCGAAATTCAACGATAGACGATTTCCCGTAGAGAACCTACACCAACATTCTCTAGCATCCCTCATCCGCCATTCAAAAGGAAAGAAATATGACATGATTCCGACCACACTCCACCCCTAACCCCTTTGTTCCATGGGTCTCACGACTCACTCTCACGCACCAGAGGAGAAGATCCTACAATGAAACGGCAAAAGAATTTATTAATCCTGTTGACGGCGCTGATGCTGCTGGCTCTTGTGCTCGCAGCCTGTGGCGGAAACAAAGAAGCTACACCTGCACCTGCTACTCCTACCGCAGCGCCTGCCGTAGAGGCGACGGAAGCTCCTGTTGCCGAAGCCACAGAAGCACCGGCGGCCGTGGAGGAACCAATGATGGGGCCGGATGGCCGCGCCGCCTATGCCGGTCTGGACAAAGATTTGTCTGGCATCACCATTCGTATGGCCAACATCGGCGGACAGCCCTATGAAGCGATGTATGATTCCATCAAGGTGTTCGAAGAAAAGACCGGCGCCAAAGTTGATATCGTTTTCCTGGGCGATGGCTTTGAGATCGACCGCTATCTCAAGACCAACTACGCTGCCGGCACTGTGGACTTCGATGTGGCCTGGA
>JAADFV010000421.1:0-667 GCA_013152695.1 Chloroflexota bacterium
CCCTGGATCCTCAACTTCATCACGAAGGCTTCTACTCCATGTTTGTTCGCAGTCTTCTCAAACGTTATGGCACCAACAGTAGCGTCCTGCCCCCCTACCTGCCTCAGGGTATCCCGATTTCTCCAGAGAAGACTCCTCCCCCTCCACAGGATTGACATTATGTCACGTAAAATCATACTCATCCTTGCCACAAGTGTGTTGCTTGGTTTGAGCCTGGCCGCTTGCGGTGCCAGTAGCACCCCTACCCCCACAGCTCTCCCCTCCCCAACCGTTTCCAGCGCCCCCGCTTCTACGGCTCCATTGCAGGGAGTTCACACCTATCTTGTTGTTCCTGAGGAATCTGAGGCAGCGTATGTTGTCAAGGAAGAATTCTTCGAAGGTGCCCTCGCCAAATTAGGCATCAAAGCAGGACAGACCGAGGTCATAGGCAAAACTCAGGACATCGAGGGACAAATCCGGATTGACTTCGATAACCTGTCGGCGCCCTTGCAAGACACCTTCATCACCGTCAACATTACCGCACTCAAGACCGACCAGAGTCGTCGTGACAACTGGATTCAAGACAAGGGCCCCCGTTTGGCGAGCTACCCCCTGGCAAAATTCCAGGCCAGAGCCATCGAGAACGCGTCGGCATCTTACCGTGAGGGAGAGGAAGTGCAGTTCCAAC
>JAADFV010000421.1:769-3153 GCA_013152695.1 Chloroflexota bacterium
CACCACATCCTTGCTTATGTCCGACTTTGGGATCGAACCGCCCAGTTTTGCCAATACCCTCACCGTACAAGATGAGTTTGAGCTTGAGATTAGGCTAACGGCGCGGGAGTAGAAAGGATTGGGCACGGCCAGCCACCATCCTGGCCCGAGTGAGCCCACTTTTTCTTTCTTCACTCCCTCCTTTTTCCCTCCTACCATTCTTGCCCATGTTCAAGTCCTACTTCAACGGTGGTATCCGTGCCAAGCTCTTTTGGGCCTTCATGACAGCCGTCCTCATCCCTTTAATCGGCACTGGATTCTACGGCAATTGGATAACCAGCCGCATCATCGAAAATCGGGTGATGGAAGCGGCCGCGCACGATGTTTTGCAGCGGGCACAGCAAATCGAGGGCTATCTGGCCAATGTGCAAAGCGATGTTCGCTACATCAACAACCTTGATAGCTTGCAATATCTGTTCAAAGCCCGCGCCAACCACGATGAAGAAGCCTACGCCAGGTGGCGGCGGCAGCTAGAGCGAGACATGTTGATTTTCTCCCTGTCTCGTCCGGCCTACTACCAGGTGCGCTACCTGGATGAGCAAGGCAAGGAAATTGCCCGCGTGGACACGATCGGGGGAATGACCCACATCGTCCCCACACCGGCCCTACAAAACAAGCAATCCCGCTACTATTTCGATGAAGCAATGCGGCTGGGAGATGGCGAGGTGTACATTTCGGCCTTGGACCTGAATCGTGAACACGGGGAAATCGAGCGTCCTCTCCACCCCGTTATCCGTTATGCCACACCGGTTTTTTATCAGAATGAAAGGCGTGGCATCGTTATCATCAACGTCGATGCCGAAGCCTTTTTACAATTCCTGAACACGCCGCGGGATCGTCCAGAAAAGTTCCTGCTCGTCGATCAACAGGGCTTCTATCTCATGCATCCTGACCCAAACAAACGTTGGGGTTGCCCTCGCGATCTAGACACCGGCTATTCCTTGCAGAAGGACTATCCGGAAATAAGCGATATCCTGCTCGCAGGCAAGAGTGGCAATATCGTAAGCCGGGGCGTGGCATTAAGTTATACTCCTGTCTTTCCCCTGGGCTCGCAACGAGATTCCTATTGGATGTTGCTGCGGGTGGAGTCTACACGCAATCTTTTCGCCTCCTTGTGGTCATTTCGTCTCACTGCCGCTTTGATCTTGACCCTGGCCGCGGGTGCGGCACTTTTGATGACCACCGTTCTTGCCCGCCAGTTTTCTGAACCCTTGGTGGCTTTGCAGCAAGGCGTGCAAAGATTTGGTCAAGGACTGCAAGGAAAACCCCTGCCTGTGCGCTCGCATGACGAAATCGGGCAACTCACTCAGGCCTTCAATGAAATGGCCCTTTTGATCCAACAGCACTTTGCACAGCTCAATCTTTTGAATCAGGCCGGCGTCGAAATTAGCTCTCATCTCGAGCGGGATCAGGCTGCTACCGCAATTGGCAGCGTAGCCCACCAGCTTCTCGGCGTCGATAGTGTGGCTGTCCTCTGTTTTGAACGGCGCCAACCACAGAATGCGAAAGTCCTGGTGGCGGAAGGAGCACCGCGGCAGGAGCCCTCACCCCATTCAGAACCCGTGCTGGCACTGTATGAGGAAGCCCTGCAACTGACGGTGGGGCAAGTCGTCAGTAAAGAATTTGCTGACACCACCCTGTGTTGTGCCCCCTTACGCATTGGTGGTGAACGCACTGCCCTCATCGAGCTCCGTTGTCGCGATGATTCCTTGCGAGACCCCTGGAATTTGAGCCTCCTTTCCTCCCTGGCCACACAGTCCTCGATTGCTTTGGAGAATGTCTCCCTTTACGAATCTCTGGCCAATCATCGCCAGCGCTTGAGTACACTTGTGGAGGACTTGATCAACGCCCAGGAAGAAGAACGTAAAATCGTAGCCTACGACCTCCACGATGGCCTGATCCAGTATCTGGTGGGAGCACGTTTGCACATGCGTCGCTTCGCCTCCTTGCGTACGACAAATCCCCAGGCGGCAGAAACAGCCCTGGAAGAGGGCATGAAGCAATTGGCCACGGCCATTCGCGAAGGCAGGCACGTAATCGAAGGTCTGCGCCCCACCCTTTTGGATAATCTCGGCCTGGAGGCAGCCGTACGAGCCCTGGCCGAGCAGATGTCGGCAGGTGCGGGTTGGCAACTCCACCTCGACCTCAATCTCGATGGTACGGCAGTGACCCCGGCTTTGGAGATAACCGTTTTCCGCATTGTGCAGGAGGCGCTCACCAATGCCCGCAAGTATGCCCAAGCCGAGCACGTCACCATCGAACTCCGTACTGTCCCCCCCTTCCTGAATGTCGTGATCAGCGATAACGGTCGAGGTTTCGATGTCCAGCTAACAGAAGCTGAGACC
>JAADFV010000422.1 GCA_013152695.1 Chloroflexota bacterium
AAGTTGAGCAAGACAACTTGTCCCCGTAAGTCAGCCAGACGCATGGTATCGCCACTTAAAGTTTGCAGAGTAAAATCCGGGGCAATATTGCCCACGAGTAGACCGATAATCGGTGCCGGTGGGGCAAGTACCGCAACTTTGTGCTCCTGCTTTTTCTCGGCCAGCCAGTTCCGCCGCTGCTCCGCCCGTGAGGAAGGGGCAACATTGGCGAGAACGACATCTTCCAGGTATTGGCCGGCGAGTACGCTACGTCCCAGCTCTTCCTGCCACTGGGCCTCACTTAACCCCACCTCTTGTCGTAGCTCCGCCAAATCGGCCTGACTTCGCCCGGCTACTTGCAACAAGCGGCTCTCTTCCTGGCTGATGCGCGCCGGCGTTACCACGAAGCCATCACGCTCTGCTTCCAGGGCAATCATGCGATCTTCCAGATAGCTTTCCATGACCTTTTGCTCATCTAGTTCGGCTCCAGGCTCACCCAGAAGACGTAGCGTTATCTCGGCATAAGCACGGGCCTGCTGCCATTCACCCAAGGTGACGGCTTTATCGTCGATCGTGGCAACGGTATCTGCTGCCGCCGAAACAGGACGTTGCGGAAGGGTCGTGTTGGCTTGGCAGCCAACCATGAGAAGGGCGAAAAGCAGACTGAGGAAGAGGGACACTCTAATGTGACCCATTCGATACGATATGGACATGAGTAACCATGGCTGCAGCAAGACAGCATCAGAGGGAGGATTGAGTATTTGTCTGGGCTGGGCACCTGCACGATGGCTACCCTTGCCAGACAAACCCCTGTCGAAGTCTGCCCATTTTAGGGGAAGTGACACAATCTGTCAAAAGTAGGAGATTCTGGGCCTCAGTTCGAAACGTGGCAACATGGGTTTCTGCCTTGTGTCCGGGAAAGAGAAATCGTGTATAATGCGGCATGATCAAACCACGCCATCTACACAGTGGCCAGCCTCCCGCGACGTCCCCATGAAAGGGCCCATTATGGGGCCAATTCTAGCGAAGAAACTAGCGATTTATTTACCGCTAGACTCTTCACTAGCGTTTCCTGTTCATGTCAGTTGTGCATTCGACCCGTTCAGGGTGGTATAGGCTCCCACATGAACGGCTAGCCCCATCGTTGCCGCGAGGCTAACAAATGTCCCACGTGTCATAAAAGGAGGAAAAGTGGCACCCCAAGTTTCTTTACTCTCTTACACCCAGCTTGATCCTGTGCTTGCAGGAGACAATGTCATTCGTCAGGGCCTGGGTTCCTTGCAAGAAAATCTCATCGAATACGCCGGTCGAGTCTGCTACCGTTCTGACACCAAAATGGGACGAAACCCTGGCTTCATCTCGCTACGGATGCGCGAAGGGCATGAGGATATCATCGAACACGTTCGCTTTGTCTTTCGGGTTGATGCACAGCCCCTGGACCGAGATGTCCTATTGCTTGTGAGCCAGCCATCGCTTGAGTACACGGACCTGGGGGGGGATAGTTGGATTTTCAGCATGAATGCTCGCAATATCCGTGATTACTGGCGGCAATCTCAGTCCGAATTGGCACAAAAACTGTTGATCCTGGCCCAAAACATTGCTCCCACCGTTTTTTCTGATGTCGATCTCCGGGGAGAGGTGCCAGCATGAAAGTCACGCTATTAGGCTATGTGCCTGTCGAAGGATTGCCAGAGCCAGAGAAACACGGCGCCGCCACCTTTCTCATCGAGGGTATCTCTCGCACTTGCAGCCACCAAATCGTACGCCACCGCCTGGCCTCCTTCAGTCAGGAATCACAGCGCTATGTCAGTCTGGAAAAAGGCGGCTGGAAGGCGATTATTCCGCCGGCGATTCAGCGCCAGGAAAGCGCAGAACAAACCATGCAGCAGCTATGGGAAAGTCTGCAGGAAGCTTATGCAACCTTGCGGCGCGAGGGGATTCGCAAAGAAGATGCCCGCTTTTTGCTGCCCAATGCCGCCGAAACCCGCCTGGTGATGACTATGTCCTACCGGCCTTTGCGACATTTCTTTCGCTTGCGGATAGACAAGGCGGCGCAGTGGGAGGTGCAGGAGGTCGCACGGGCCATGCTCCGGTTGGTTTACCCCCTCGCCCCGCAAGTCTTTCAGGACATCTGGGAGGAGTACGAGATGGGGGAGAGTCAGTAGTCGACGGTCGTTAGTCCTTAGTCTTTCGTCGTTGCCAGGAGAGCCCCGTTGCCAGAACAACACCTCTTATTGCAGTAAATAGACAGCCTCTGACGCCTCACCCTTCTTCCAGCTCCGTAAATAGGATACAGATTGACATCGATGTAGACCCGCAGCACAGTAACCCTGTAAACCAGTAACCCAGAAAACCAGGCCGGTTGGAGGCGGCGCCGTCTTTTCCCGGTTTTCCGGTTACAGGTTTTCCGGGTTACGGATGGTCTGTGCGCAGATTATTTTCATCATAATGGGCGTGCGCTTTGCGCACAGTTCATCTGCTCTGTTTAAGTATCGAACAGAATCTGCGCCTTCCAGCCATTTCCCGTCTCGGTTGGTGTCTTGATGTAGAGATCGTGATAGGTGACGGCCTTGATATGGGCCATGTCACTATGCCCCACACGACCGCTGGCAGTGGCTACAATCCGCGTGTCCGTAATTTCGTGGATGTCGAAATCCAGAAAGAGCACACCCTCTGTCTCGGAAAGCCACAACAGCTCACTGAGCCAGCGCACGAGCAGGTCTTCGCGATCTGCGCCGTCAATTTCGAGCACATGTCTCACAGTGGCGCCATCGGCCTCGGCTGCTCCCTGGAGCGAAAACATGGCAATTGCACTATGCGCAAAGAGCTGCGCCAGCGTCTCACCTCGTACTTCTACCCCCCAATCTGCCGTAAAAGGCACTTCCTTGAAGCGCTCTTCTTGGGGAACACTTGGTTCTTTTTGTAGAATCGACAGGGCCTGGGCTCGATCCCGTTCGATTTGCGCCACCAGCGCTTCTAATCCCGCAAATTTAACCTCATCCCGCAACCGTGCGATAAATTCCAAACGCATACAACGCCCGTAAATCGTCTCCTCGAAATCGATAATGTGGGTTTCGATGGTGCGATGGGTGCCTTGCACTGTGGGGCGTAGGCCAATGTTGGTTACGGCAGGATAGCGTTGGCCCTGCAGCCAGGCCCAGGTTGCATATACCCCGTTCGCCGGCACGACCCGACCCCGCGCCGGCGCGAGATTGGCCGTGGGAATACCCAGGGTGCTGCCCCGACCAACGCCGTGGATGACGATGCCTGAGAGCCAGTAAAATCGGCCCAACCAATTCGCCGCCCAGGCAACATTACCGATCTCGATGAGACGGCGGATACGGCTAGTGCGGATATTCTGTTCTTCCCAATAGAATTCGGGTACGGTAATGGTCTCGAAGCCGTGTTCTTTTCCGTAGGCACGCAGAAAGGGAACATTGCCCTCACGGTTTCTTCCCAACGCAAAATCGGGCCCGATCCAGAGTTGACTGAGCCTGAGATGGCTATGCAAACGGTGAATGAATTCGGCGGCGGGAGTATGGGCGGTGTTGGGGGTGAAGGGTTGGAGGATGACGAAATCCAGACCGGTTTCCTCGTATAATGAGAGGCGTGTAAACAGCGAAGTTAGCAGGGACACCGCCTGGCTGGGACGGAGGATGGAGCGGGGGTGGGGATGGAAGGTTAGGAGTCCCGCGGCGGCACCGTTCTCATGGGCGGCTTTTCGCATAGAGGTAATGAGGGCGCGATGTCCTCGATGCACCCCGTCGAAGTTGCCGATGGTGAGAAAGGTCGGGCCGCTGAGAGCGGCATGATCGATGGATTCGTAAACCTGCATGGGGTCTAAGTAGGAGAAAGATGATGGGGGTCGAGGAAGACTTTTCTGGGGGAGAGGAGGGCTTGTTGGGCGTCGTAGCGGCCGATGCCAAGGCAACGGTTGTCAGGCCCCAGCACCTGGCATTCTCCTGAACCCAAATCGAGAACGAGGCTCAAGCGCTGGCCATAGGTAAAAGCCTGGGCGAGTTCAGGTGTAAGGGTAACGGTGGGCAGACCAAGTGAAACCCGTGCCAGCGGTGTGAGATAATCTTGCCAATGCTGGCGCTGCTCTTGCAGCACATGCAAGGGGACAGCATCCTCCACCCGCCATTCACCCGAAGCCAG
>JAADFV010000423.1 GCA_013152695.1 Chloroflexota bacterium
GGTAGGCTTTGTAGGTGGCCTCGGCCTTGGCTTTCTTTTGATAGTAGGCCCGGTCTTTCGTGGCGTAGGCGCTCGGCGCCACCAGCACCTGGGTTACGGCCTGTTCGATGTCCTGCAGGGGGATGCGCGTGAGGGCGGTCATACGTGACCGCCCGACGTTAAGCGCGTGCTGCCTGAGGTGCTCGGACGGTGTGGGCGGTGCGGTGTCTGCGGGGGCATGCGCATCCCGGAGCCTCCAGAAAGGATTGCTAAATTCAGGGCTTAGCCTACCACAGTTTTGCTAATATTCAATAATGGATATTGTCGAAACATAATTTTAGCGGGGGAGGGGGCTTGTCTCCCGAGTATTATACCGATAGTATCGATATACCGACACACCGTTATGAAAGACCCGGAGGCCCGCCATGTCCGCTGCCACGCTGCAAAAACCCGATGTCCGCGCCACCCTGGAGGCCTATGAAAAAGCCGGCCAGCGCCGCCCCGGCCTGCACCAGATCCTGCTCGATATCGGTCAACGCCAGGGGCGCCCCGGGCGCACCGGTTCCATTCCGCGGCTCAAACGCCTGCTCGCCGAACTCGACAACGAAACCCTGGGCGAAACGCTCCCGAAATCGGATCGCCCGGTGCCCGATCCCATCACCGGCCTGGTCACGCAACTCTGGGCGCAGATGGAAACGGAGTTTGAGGCGCTGCAGGCGGTCCTCGATGCCGAGCACAATGTCCAGCTGGCCGAAAAGGACCAGGCGCTGGCAACCGCGACTGCGGCAATCGCTTCACTGGAATCCACGCTGAAGGCGCATGCAGAAACACTTGCGGAACGCGAGGCTTCGCTACAAGCGCAAACTGACACGATGGCGGAACAAAAAACGACGCTGGATAACCTTAATCAGACGCTGGCCGAGACGCAGCGAAAACTGGCCAGCGCCGATGAACGTAACCAGACGCTCCATCAGGCACTGGCTGACAGCACGGCCAAGGAACAGGCGCTGCAACACACGCTCACTGAACAGTCGAAACAGTTTCTGGAACAGATCAAGGCACTGAATGAGAAACAGGCGGCCATGGAGGAGGCGCACCATAAAACGCGCAGCGATTTGATCCATTTCCGGGATCTCCATCGGGAAGCCCAGCGGCGGATCACGGCGCTCGAACCTGCACTGGCGCACGCGCAGACCGCGAACGACAGCGTGTCGGCAGAGCTTCAGACACTCAAGGAGACGCTGGCGGCGATGCGGGCGAATAGGAAAACGTTACTTGCGGATAACACCCGGCTGTTGGAGGAACGGGAAAGCCTGCAAACAGATCTGACAACAGCCACTGCTGGCGTCAGCGCGTGTGGAGCTCGCTGCACCGCCCTGGGTGAAGAGAATGCCCGGCTTGAAACCCATTACCAGCAGCTCCTGGAAAAGCTAAACCCAGCAAAACGTTCGAAGTAAGTTCCCCGAACGAGACCAGGGCCATCAGGTCTTATGTGTGATAGTTCATTAGCTACTTACTGTGATGGGCCGTTCATACCCCGATGCCAGAAGGACTGGAGTTGGCCGACAACGGACTAAGGGGCTGATCCTAAAATAAGAATTCACTAACAGGCAGGAGACGACCGAGGCTGTGTGAAAACTCAAAAATATCGCTAAGGCTGGACTATTCTGGACTAGTTGAGTATTTCGCACTTGCACGAGACGTTCTGAGCAGATATTTGTCTATGTCGCTTATCCGTATCGGATAGATTCTCGGTCCGGTAACGCGCCCGATAATAGCGATCAAAGAAGCAGATGCAGGCTTATGCCTGCATTGCCTTCATTAACTCAACAGGACCCAGTATTTTCATCACCCGCTTCAGATTATAAGCAAGGACATGCAAACTCATTTCTGCACTGACTCGCTTAATGGTTTTCATTTGGAAGTGAGTAGATCCCATCCATGACTTGAGAGTCCCAAAGGGGTGTTCCACGGTGGACCGTCTGACCTTCATCATGTCAGGCGCACGTTCCATTCTGGCCTCAAGCTCATCCAGTATGGCTTCATGTTCCCAGCGACTGATACGCCTTTCTTTGCCGGGTGTACATTGTGATTTGATGGAACAGCGCACGCAGTATGAAGACCAGTAACGCCTGATCGTCTTGCCGCTTTCCAGGCGACAACTTCTGAAGATGGCGCGTTCACCCGCTGGACATTCGTATTCGTCATCCTCGGAGTGGTATATAAAATCCTGTTTTCCAAACAGGCCTTTTGCCTGATTACCCGATGTATACGATTTTGGAAGATAGGTTTTAATGCCTGTTTCGTCACAGGCTTTAATCTCTTCACCGCTATAATAACCGCGATCAGCTACTACGGTTAAATCATCCGCTGACAATATGGACTTGGCCTGTACAGCCATATTAGCCAGCTGTTTGCGATCGTGCCCTTGATTGGTAACCTCATGTGCCACGATTATATGGTGCTTGCTATCCACCGCTGTCTGCACGTTATAAGCGACCATCCCGGTTCCACGACCACTGGTCGCCATGGATCGGGCATCCGGATCGGTTAACGATATTTGTTTGCCAGGCACCTCTTTGAGCTGAGCTTGAATGTTATTCAGTTGATTAACCTCTTTCTTCAGTTTGCCGATTTTTTTCTCCAGGCGTTCAACTTTATGTTTTGACGTGGCTAGTTCCACTCGATCCGCAGTGGCAATCTGCCCTAGGGGCCGTGCGATACTTTCATCGATTTGTTTAAGTCTGAGTTTGATTTTGGCGTGGGTGAAATTCCGGTTTCGATTATTGACGACCTTGAACTTGCTGCCATCAATCGCCACTAATGAATCGGAAAACAAATCCAGCTTACGGCAAATTAATACGAACTCTCGGCATACCTGGGTAATGGCCTTGGTGTTATTTTTTCTAAAATCAGCGATGGTCTTGAAATCGGGTGCCAATCGGCCGATCAGCCACATCAGCTCCACGTTACGGCCCGCTTCCCGTTCCAGGCGGCGTGATGACTGTATGCGGTTCAGGTAACCATAAACAAAGAGTTTCAGCAGGGTGGCTGGATGATAAGCGGGTCGCCCAGTGTTGGCGGGCTCAGTTTTGAAGCCGATTCCTGAAAGGTCAAGGCTATCGAGAAAGACGTCGATCACTCTGACCGCATTTTCTTCAGCGATATAATCGTCGAGCCTTTCAGGGAATAATGTGGCCTGGGTTCGAGCTTCGCCCTCGATGAATCCGGTCATTTGATAACCTATTCAATTTGAAAGTAAGATTATATCTCTATTAGAGTTTTCACACAGTCTGGACCCAAAGCGGACTGTCCGAACCAGCCTACGCCGTAAATCACTCACCTCGAACCAAATCCACTCACCCACGCAGATTTTCAACATCGACATCGGGACCTACCGTGACTGCGGTGGCGCCGTCAAGATCATTGCCTGTATCGAAGCCCCGGTCGTGATTGAGAAAAACCTCACCCACTTGAAGGAAAGAACCGCTACAGAGGAACCCAACCACTTGCTCAAGAACCGAGCGCCACCCTTGGCTCAGTTCAACTGCTACTGAGAACCCGACTATTTTACTTAAGTGCGACGACGGAACTAACGTGGCAAGGATCCGGCTTGCTGTAAGTTGAGATCGGACGCGAATCACGGGCAAGGTAGGGGCGGAAAGGCCAGTAATTCGCCATTTGCGGCGAAATTCTGGGTTTTGTGCCCAGTATCATCGTAAAAAGTGATTTGTAACCACACGCTTGACACAAGTCTGTCAACAGGGCATTAATTCGTCCTATTCTAGTCGACTGCGCCGTTATCAAGCACAACAACTCAATTCGCGTTCCGTAATATGGCGGTAAAGCAACACGCAGGCTTGGGTATTCTCAACGCGTAGAACTCACACAGCGCAAACCGTCATGACTGCATCACGCATCCCATGGATCTTTTTCTTTTCGCTGGAGCAAACCGTCGCTAAGATGGCGGAAAGCTTTGCCGCGCCATCCTCGACGAAGTAGTAGGGCGAAAGGCGCACACGGCCCACGAAGCTCTCGACCGAGCCACTCTCATCCGTATAAACAGGCAACGAGATACGGACTGGAGACTTGTACTCCTGTAAAACATACGTTGTATCTGGATAGGCCGAAAGCGCTTTATCAACGACATTCGACCAGTCACTTGCCGAAACGTCGTGGCCGACGACAACCCCCCGACTACCCCATGCATTCGGGGAAAAACCCGAGGGCTTGATCACCATTTCCCGGCCTCGCTTGCTCGCGTTCCGAATAGAATCCCAGGACTGAGCCGGTCCCTGCTCGGTGATCAAGCCGGGGATAATCGCGTGGGGCGGGACCGGTGTAGGATCAAGGATCCAGGTCGCCGGGATAACCTTTTTCAGCAATTCGAGATACTCCTCTCCTAGTGCGCTTCTCCAGTAGGCCTGAAGGGTAGGATGATGAAAGAGGGCGAACCAGAGTTTCTCCTCGAGGTAAGTCTTCGGCGCCGGTGCGAGGCGGACGCGCTTACCCTTGGCGAGGAATGCAAGAAGCTCCCACTTGGAGATGTTCCGGTGGTCGAACAGCTCCATAAAACGATAAACCGTGTCGATCGCAATAGTGCGAGACCCAACCTTTATGGAAACACTGTCCTCGGTGTACGAAAGGTCGCGTGGGTGTGCGACATGAACCTCGTAGCCCAAACCCAGCAGCTTGCAGGACAAACTCTTCATTTCTGCAAGGTAGTCCTGCGACTCGTCCGACACGACGATGACAATACTCGTGTCCTCACCGCGCCCTGGCACTGCCATTGCACTGACAAAGCCCTCTTCGACCGTGATATCACCGATGGGCTGGTGACCGTGCCGCTTGTAGCAGTCGATCATTTGCGCTGCTAGGCCGAAGCCACCCGGCACCGAGTCCAGCTCGCAAATAGAGTAGCCACCATGCACTGGCAGCACGTCAGGCCGAATAATGGGGGGGAGCTCTCGCTTGAATGCTTTTGCGCGGCCCAGTTGCACGATGTGTTCCGGCTTCCCATTGTCGAGGTACTCTGACACCCAGGACGGAGCCCGTCCTGCAACGCTGTCAATGTAGAGTTCATTCTGCGCCCTATAAAAGGCAAGAAGGCACTGGCCCAAGTGCCGAAACCAGTCAACTTGTTCGGGCAGCAAGTAGAGTGGAGCCGGCGACGATAGGCATGGTAGAAATGATGCTAGCGCGCTGTAGGGGCACAGCATTCCGGTGCTGGTATCCGCAATGCTGCCCTGATGGTTGACGAATAGGTTGTGCATTACCCCTCCTCGCGGGCTTCGAAGACGTACCGTCTCGTCTGCCGACTGACCTTCTCGGTGTGAACGATGCGAACCAGCCGCATCTGTGGCGACGTGAAGAGATCGTTGGGAACGACCCGCGCTATGGCTGGATCAACCAGTTCGACACCTGCTTGTCGAAAGGCATACGCAACCAGAGACGAACACGAAAACCTACTGTTTTCATCACGTCGTGCTGTAATCGACACCGGAACCCCGATCTTGGACTTGGCGATCTGCGCGGCCTCATGTGCCGTTTCGGACTCGCAATTCGGCCGGAGGTGAGCAATGGCATACCGGACCGGGAGGGCAGCGATCGAATGGGCGGTGACCACCGAAGAAAATCCGTGGACAAAGTTGATGGTGTCGATCGCGATAGCGCTGTGAGCCCATTTTCCCCAAGGGGATGACACATGAAGGCGGATCAGGAAGACATCACCGGGCTGAACATCAGGGAAACAGGCGGCAAGCGAGCGTCTGAGCTTCCTGGAAGGAAGCCCCTGGAGCCAGAGTTCGAGCCATCGGATCGGATGCCACGGGAGGTACCAGATATAGAAAAAGACCGTACGGCATATATTAAGCCAACGTGCTTTGCGCTCTGACCGCAGGGGGCAGAAAGGCTTCTGTGAATAGATCCACATCCCGAGCAAGACGGAACCCGCGAACACACCAACCGTGCTGAGAGCGTATTTGGGGGGAATTTGCCCAAGCGCTTCGGCCCCAACAAAGCCGATCCCGATGAAGAAAATCGTGCCGTTAAACGCCGCGATTGCCTCGACTGCAATGTAGGTTGTCGGGGGCACCTTGCCCGCAGCCAGGACTGGCAGAACCGTTCTGAGATATGGCACAAAGTGTCCGATCAGAATGAACCGGAAGGGTGCTTTGCTGAGGGGCGCGCGGAATGCTTCGAACTTCTCTAGTGCAGTCCGAATGAACAAAATCCGCTGCAGCCGTCGCGACAAGAAGAAGCTGCTTAAGTCACCGATAAAGGTACCCGTGTAGACTAAGATGACAGACCACGTAGGGTCGAGCATTTCTTGGGCTATCAGAATTCCGACGACGACAAGACCGATCGTGCCGCTGATGAAGAAGCTCGTTAACACCGAAGCTTCGGCGATTGCTATCACAAAAATGAGCACGTAAATCCAGTCGCTCGAGGTGAATGTAGCGATGAACTCATTGACCTGATTCATGGCTCAGCCCTCCTTCGTTACAGGATCAGGGTAACGATAGATGCCGCCCTCGAAGTTCCGGAGCAACAAATCGTCTCCATCGCGACCGATGATATAGTCCGGAACCAACGGGATCTTGCCGCCACCGCCGGGCGCATCAATGACGTAGTGCGGGACGGCATAGCCGGTGGTGTGGCCGCGCAGGCCACGGATGATCTCAAGGCCTTTTTCGACCGGCGTGCGGAAGTACGCTGAGCCGGTGATGGGGTCACATTGGTACAAGTTATAGGGGCGAACACGGATCTTCAGCAGATCGTGCATGAGTTTTTTCATAATCTCAACGTTGTCGTTGATGCCGGCGAGCAGCACCGTCTGGCTGCCGAGCGGCACGCCAGCGTCTGCCAGCCGGCCGCAGGCCTCGGCGACTTCCGGCGTGATCTCATCAGGATGAGTGAAGTGCACGGACAGCCATACCGGTCCGTAGCGACGGAACAGGCGCAGCAGCGCGGGCGTGATGCGTTGCGGCAACACCACCGGTACTTTGGTGCCGATGCGAACGAACTCAACGTGCGGGATCTTCTTCAGCCTCGTTAGCAAGTACTCCAGCCGTCCATCGCTCATGCTGAGCGGGTCACCGCCCGATAGCAGCACGTCGCGGATGGTTGGTGTGCGCTCGATGTAGGCAAGCGCCGCCTCGTGGTCGCTGCGACGGATAGCTTTCTCGCCAGTTGCGCCGACCAAGCGTGATCGAGTGCAGTAGCGGCAATAGGTGGTGCAGATGCCCGTGACCAAGAACAGCACACGGTCGGGGTAGCGGTGCACCAGACCAGGCACGGGGCTGTCGTGATCCTCTCCGAGCGGGTCGTCGACCTCGCCGGGACTCCGCAGGTATTCGCTGGTCACCGGCACGACGGTACGACGCAGCGGCTGCATTGGGTTGACAGCGGAGAGCAGGCTCGCGTAATAGGGTGTAATACTAAGTGGCAGCGGTCCGCTGTGACGCTCAATGGCCGCGCGCTCGTCCGCGCTCAGTGCGATGATACGTGACAGTTCCAGTAGGTCGCGGATGCAGTTGCGGTTCTGCCATCGCCAGTTGGACCAGTCACGACACGATGTTCCTGGAAAGAAGCGACGATAGAACTCCTTGGTCAGTTCTCCAACTGGAAATCCACCTTCCTTGAGCGAAATCACCTCTCGATTACCTGAACAATGGGAACTGGCGCCCTGATGAATCTCGTTGATACCGTTCATCAGGGGCTACCCCAAACCCGCAGGGATACACGCTGTATCAACTCGGCAGCCTGGAGATATTTGCCACCTTCATTCTCGATTTGTGCGCTCAAGTAGCCGATTCGCAGCCTCTCCATTTCAACAGCGTTCGCAGTGCGCAAGCGTTGGACGAGATAGGCAACTTCGTCAATGGTTAGATCCACACGTGGGTTATGTCCAGCTAATTGACACAGGCGACTTGCGATTACATGGTTGCTCATATTACCCCTCCGCTTGTTACTGTCTCGGGCAGATAAAGACCTTGAACTGGAAGAAGCGGACCGGCAACGGAATCGTTCGGGGATGGAACAAACCGCACGTTCCAAACCATTGGCCTGAAAAAGGAACGCGCGTTCCGAACTTCGGAATGCTTTGGGTAGCCGAGTTCGACGCGTTGCGTCAGGTCACGACTAGGGGAGGATTAGAGGTCGGGAAATTCGGCAACCGCATCGGCAGGATTAGTTGTAGTAGTCCAGATTTGATCTGACAGTTACCGGTTCGATGGTGGCGACTGTCAGTTCAAGTTCAAGCCACGAACTTTTCCTGCCAGGTTTGTTTGCCATCCTCTAGCGTCTGCATGGGGGTTCGCCCACAGCACATCTTGCCCTGATGTGTTCGTTTATTATTGTAGTATTCCAGCCATTCATCCAGATCAGATTGCAGTTCATCCAGCGTTTCATAGAGTTCCTTACGGAAAGTAATCTGATAGAACTCCTGCAAGATCGTCTTGTGGAAGCGCTCACAGATGCCGTTGGTCTGTGGTGATCGTGCTTTTGTTTTAGTGTGGTCAATATCATTGATGGCCAGAAACAACTGATAGTCATGCGTTTCGGGCCAACCACAGTATTCCGTTCCTCGATCGGTCAGTATTCGAAGAACCGGCAGTCCATGCGCCTCGTAGAACGGCAATACCCGGTCATTCAGCATGGTCAGCCGCTGTGATGGGTGTCTTGGTCGTGTACAGCTTGCAGTACGCTACCTTGCATAGATGTCGACATAGGTTTGCTGGTAGATACGGCCAACACCCTTCAGGGTGCCGACGTAGAAGGTATCCTGGGAGCCCAGATACCCCGGATGGGCGGTCTCGATTTCGCCACAGACTTCGTCATCCAGTTTTTTCTTTTCCAGCGCTTGTACCTGTGCCTCAGTCAGAATCAAGCCTTCTTCGGCCAGATTCAACAGCCCGACCTTGTGTTTGATGATTCTCTCGTTAGTATTGAGCATGAGGTTTACCTCTTTTGTGTTTTGACGGTTTGGTTTGCACCACCATCAAAACCGGTAACCCTCTCTTTTTCAACTACTGAGTGTCAGATCTGGTCTGAACTACTACAGATTAGTTGAGCGAGGCGCATACTCCAATGCAAGCATGCGATATTTAGGGTTCTCCTTGCTTGTCGTAGCCTCAGCTTTAATGAACCCGAATTCCGAAACGAATTTTAGGAATTCTTCTTCATCGTAACGCGTGGACGCCAAAAGAGTGATTGGATTTTCGTCTCCAATGACCTCAAACACAATAGACATGGATTTTGACACCGTGCTAAATGCTTTCCCCCTTCCCCAGGCAGGCCGCGGAACGATGTTCTCGGCGACCACTGCTTCAAAGGATTTGTCTTTAAAGGGCTTTGTGTGTCCGAGCTTTTTCCAAATCCTTTCGAGTGCTGGTGCCAAGAGTTTTCGCGCGTATGGCTGATTGTATTTTTTGAGAAGTTCATTCTCGAATTTGGCCTTTACCTCAGAGGATTTTTCGGTCCCTTCTGGAATTGTCTCTAGGCCAACAATGAACCAATCCCCTGGTTCTGAACACCTCTCTATAGCTCTTAGCAACTCGGATTCGTTCACATTGCCGATTGTGCCACCAGCAATGAAAAAAATTACTGGGGTTCCGTGCCGTCGGATGCTGCGGTATGGCTGAAGCTCCATGAAGTCCGCTCGTAGCGGTATCAGTTCAATACTGTTTTGAATGCCTCGCTCATCGAGCCCCTCCTCAATTTGCGTAGCGGTATCTTCAAGCATCGGCGGGCTGTAGTCGACCAATGTAAACGTAAGCGGCGCATCGTTGTGTTTGCGCAGGCCATCGAGAATTATGAGGTCTTTGGACGCTGATCCGGCACCGAGCGACACAATACCGTCGGGATGTTTTTTCTGACAGAAATCCGACCATTTTTCCGACTTCAACAGCAGTTTCAGTGCCTCCTCACACTGATCGAACTGGGCATACATCTTATTTTTTGTCACTGTCTGCCAATTCTTCGCAGCATCTTCAGTGTAATAGACCAAAAGTTGGTCTACCTGCCCACGCTCCCACATTTCCTCTATGGATGGTGGGCGACGAGACCGGGCGAACTTCATTGAGATGACACCAGGTTCACGGTGATTTTGATCGACTAGCCGTCTGACACTGTAAGAAGAATTAATTGTTCTGCTCGGAACTTGCGCGGAGAAGTCCTCGTAGCTGCTGTCGATAAAAAAGGCCTGGAGATTATCCTGAACCCAGCCAAGCTGCTTAAGAGTGGATTCGACGAGCTTGAGATAATCCCGCCCGGTGTCCCCTCCCCGAGGATCAGAGCCACCTAGCCTTTTGTGGTATTTCCGAAGCGCGTCTGCGCGCAACTTGTGGTCATTGCCGGTGTGTAAGTTTTGCCTCTCACCCTCAGGCATTTTATCCCACATTTTTATCAACAACGCCAGCGGCCCTCTAGTGCAATTCGTCAAGGCATAGAGAAGTTCGAGCTTCCTGGGATGGTCCAATATTCCTCTTTCCCCTTCCTTCTTAGATTTTGTCAGACCCATAGTTGAACCTCCCGCTCTTTTTTACTCGGTTTCCGTGGCTGATAATTTCTGCTTCTCTCGCTTGGCATCCGAAATCGCCAACAGTAGCCAGTTCGTTACGATGGACACCGCAATTCCGATGGCCGCTTCATTCAGTACCGCCGAAAGCCCAAACTGAGACCAGCACACTGAAGATATGATACCCAAAAGCATCGCTAGCGTTAACGACACCCCGGTATGACGCCACCCCATGACCTTTATCATCATGGGGCCTGCAAGCCCAGCACCGATGAACGAGATGGCGGAGATTGCGATTGACGCGACATTGCCCTCGATCACACTGGCAATCCCCATCGTAGCTAAACCTACCACAAGCGTAAGTGCAGCCAGCGGTGTGCCTGATGCTCGACCAGGCCTTATTTGCTCGATCACATCGTGTTTTAAGCTCTGAGCAAGCGCAATCAGCAAAGAGTTTGCGGTGGACGCGATCACACCGAAGATGTCCGCGATAATGATCCCGCTTGCGATTGCGAAGAGATGGGTCTGCACGAAGATACTAAGGCCGGCCTCTGGATCCTCAAGGTCTGGCATGATGCCGCGTAGTGCAACACCGACCGCAGTCATTGTGATCCAGGTCAGCTGCACATAGCTGATGTAAATCCAGCGCGCAGCACGCACCTCTTGCGGACTGCTGGCAGCAAGATAACGGGTCAGGACTTGTGGCTGCCCAAGACCGAAGCCGAGAGCTGCGGCCGACCAGCCCAAAATAAACCCTGCAGCACTGAGGAATGTGGCCCCTGGGAATGGTTTCAGAAAGTCTGGTCCTGCGGATGCGATGTTTGCCGAAAATTCGCTTCCGGCGCCTCCAGCCACCAATATGCAGGCAACGACGACCATCAATGTGCCAACCATGCGGACGACAGCCTGGAACGTGTCTACGTAGACCGAACCACGGAACCCCCCAATAGTGGAGTAGGCAATGATCAATAGTGCGAAGAGCGCAAGCGCGGCGCCCGCTGGCAGGCCGAAGGCACCCAGCAGAAACTTCTGACCCGCGATCCACTGGGCGGCGGTATAGCTACCCAGGCCTAAGATGATGACGATCGCTGTAAGGATTGAGATAGCCTTCGACCAACCCTCCGGGAGGCCAACCCGCAGCATCTCAGACAGCGTCACAGCATGATGCTGGCGCCCAAATGCGTTGATGCGCTCCGGGAACCATTTCCAGAAAACAAGATCACCCAGAAGCCAGGCAAGTGGAAGCATGATCCAATGGATCCCGTAGAGGTACCCGAGTCCAACAGCACCTGTGACGATGAACCCGCTATTGGCTGTTGCGCCAGCGCTCAGGCCAACAAGCCATCGATTCAGGGAACGTCCCGCGAGATCACCTTCACCGTTTGCCCTTGTCGTGCGACGGCCACGCAGAGCCAACCAGAAAGTTACGATCAGCGAAGCAACGAAGACCATAAAAGAGGGGGAAATCTGTCCCATTATTCTGTGCTCCACAGCAATTAGTTTACACCATCATGCTGATCCGATTTCGGAATGGCAACGGAATCAATCGGGTACACACTGAATCTCGCCTAATCCAGCAGCGTCCCGCCTGCTTCAGCGCAGGTTCCTCGTAGTCGAACAGTTCGGGATTTGGGAACGCCTTCTCGGCAAAATGATCGCATTGTTGCGATGTCGCCCTTCGCCTCAGCCTACCAGGCTAACCTGTTGCCGCACACCACCCTTTCATAAATACGACAAATCAGATTGTATATAAATAGATTGATTTCTATATAAAAACCGTGGCCAGAAATCATATATTTAGGCTGAAAATGCAATTGCTTTTCTCTATATTCTGGGCATGGATCAGATCGATAAAATTCCCCAGAAGCAACTGGCGCAACTGGAGCTGGATAGCGCCTTGAATGCGGCCCGGCGCTATGCGCAAAAGAGTCGTTCGGAAAACACTTGGCGTGGTTACCAGAATGACTGGCAACAATTTGAGGCTTGGTGTCTAAAGCTGAATCTGCAAGTGTTGCCGGCAAAACCGGAAACTGTCGCCATGTTTATCGCTGGCCAGGCCTCGAATGGCCTTAATCCGTCGACCTTGGCGCGGCGGCTCGCTGCGATTCGCATGGTCCATTTAGGTGCCGGGTATCCGTCCCCTCACAACACGATCTTCGTGTCCGAAGTCATGCGTGGTATACGCCGTGACTGGGGTCGACCACCGGAACGTAAAGCTGCAGCCATTGATGAGGAAATTAAAAAGATGGTCGATGCAGCAGAATCTAAAACACTCAAATATTTACGTGATCGCGCCCTCCTCCTATTCGGCTTTGCCGGTGCCTTTCGGCGTTCGGAACTGGTGGCGTTGAATACCTGGAATGTTGAGCACCATCAGAAGGGTGTCAAGGTCACGATTGAACATTCAAAAACGGACCTGGAAGCTCAGGGTCAGGTGATCGCGATTTTGTGCCAGTCGAAATCACCCTACTGCCCTGTTCAGGCATTACAGGATTGGTTGACAGCGGCCGGCATTAAACAAGGTGCCCTCTTCCGTCGCATGCATCGTGGTGATAGCGTGGGACAGGTCCGGTTATCGGCCCAAAGTGTGGCCATCATTATCAAGAAATACGCGCATAATATTGGCCTGGATTCAAATCGGTATTCAGGGCACAGTTTACGGCGCGGTTTTTTAACCAGCGCTGCGCGCAAGCGAGCGAGTATTTTTAGAATGGCTGATCAATCCAGACATAAATCACTGGATGTGCTACGTCAATATGTGAAGGAAGAAGAAATGTTTGACGATAACGCTGGAGCGGACCTGTTAAACGATAGCTAGAGATTTTCTCGCAGTTGTTGCTCACGCTCATCGAGGCGCGCTCCTGCCTTTTCAATCATACGCAGTGCACAGTCGACGCAAAAGTGTTACCCATGTCCTCTGTGACCGGTAAGTACCGGGGCATAAATGGTGCCGCCGGAGGGAATCTAAGGAATAAAGTGTTACCTACCACCGACCGCCTGGTTCATCACCAGCCGGTTGAACTTATTACACCCCAATTAGACCGACTCGCTTAAATCACCTTGTACTCATCGGCCGCGCATACATGTATGAGACGGCATCACAGTGTAATCGATTTCTGGACAAATGGGCTTTTTGGAGCGCTAACTCCGACATGCCTCGGAGTTCTGTCAATAACTGTACGCTAAAAGCAATATCTGACACATAACACCCAAGAGGTCACATGCTAAAAAAGACACTCTGGTAGTGGCCCTTCACGTGGACTGCGAACAGCAGATTAGTCCCTTGCCAATGCTACTATGGCCCCATATGCACGGATGGCCCAGCCGGTAACGTTGCCAACCATGCCGTCTAGCCCATCTATCGGCACTGCCG
>JAADFV010000424.1 GCA_013152695.1 Chloroflexota bacterium
GCCATCGATGACCGTACCATCTTTCTGGCGTAATTGCAGGCCGCCATTGAAGATGTTGAGGGCCTGGGTGAAGGTGGCATCAGGGATAATACCCAAATCCTGCTCAGCCCGGCCGAGCAAGAAATGCCCATGAGGTGGAATCAGGGCCGAGTTGCGCCAGCGATAGACGAGGACCTCTTCATCACCGCTCTTGAGACGATACCACAGGCTCCAGCCTTTGAGATCGACCAGAAGTTCGGTGGGATTGTAGAGTTCGATAAATTCCCGGTTGTTATTGCCTTTGATGCCGCCTAAAACTTCGCTGATGACCACGGCGGCGGTTTGCGGAGGCTCAAGCGTGGGAGTCGCTGTGGCCGGAATCGCGGTTGCTGTGGGGGGAACCGGTGTAGGTGTAGGGGTTGCCGGAGGATTGCAAGCAGCAAGAAAAAGAACAAGGAACAAGCTGAGCAGAAAGGCAAGGCGTTTCATCGCATTTGTCCTGGAGAAAACAGAAGATTGAACTGGTCGTGTGCAGGGGCGAGGACTTGTGGGAGCATGCCCGAGCGAAGCGAGCAGGAGGCCCCTGGGCAAATCCATTATGGATGTTTGGGCTAAATTGTCAAAATCGGGCAAACAAGGTAGTCTAGGGGAGCATAGCCTGCTATTTTGTAAATTGAGACCACGAATTGCTTGAATAATTCTCACAATTCGTGGAGCAGATGCATCATTATGAGTGCGGAAAAACATGAAAAAGAACAGCGTCCCAGTACCCTGCTACGTCTTCTCGCTGCTACCGGCATCAACGTAGAAGATGGGACAATTCATTATCAACCACAAAGGTTGAGACAACGCATCGCTCGGCTCTGGCCTGAAGTGCTATTTTTGCATGAGACGACGCGCCCTGTCGTTGCCCTGACCATCGATGATGGGCCGCATCCGATGCTGACACCACAAATCTTGGATGTTTTGGGGGAATTTCAAGCTCATGCAACATTTTTCATGCTTACGGACCGGGTGAAGGGGCATGAAGAGATCGTCAGACGGGTTGTTGGGGAAGGGCATGAGCTGGGAAATCATCTCTGCTACGACGCGCCCAGCATCCGTCTGCCTCCGGCCGAATTCGTGCGCCAACTCGAATCAGCACATCGTGTCCTTTCCACCTTTGCGCCTGTCACCTGGTTCCGACCGGGCTCTGGTTGGTTCAATCAGCGTATATTGACGGAATTGAAACAGCACGATTATCGCTGTGCACTCGCCTCTGTGTATCCGTACGATGCCCAGTTTCCATACCCAATCCTGGTCTCAAACTATATTTTGCGAAACATCTTTCCTGGAGCAATTATCGTCCTCCATGAAGGCACCTGGGCTCGACGGGGCACAATACGCGTCTTGCGTACGGTCCTTCCCAGCATAAAGCAACAGGGTTATCAGGTTTTGACGTTGTCAGAACTGGTAGCGCTGCCTGCTTCCTGATTGCTCTGCACAAGCATGCGCCGGAGAATCTTGCCTACGAAAGACTTGGGTAATTCCTTGCGAAACTCAATTTCCCATGGTACGGCGTAAGATTCGAGACGCTTGCGGCAAAGTGTCAGAAGTTCTTCCTCCGAAAGCTGCACACCAGGCCGGGGCACGACAAAGGCCTTGACTTTTTGCGTGCCATCGGCAGTGCCTACACCCACGACCGCCACTTCTAAAACTTTGTTATTCTCGTAGATGACCTCTTCGACATCGCGAGGATACACGCTGTACTTACCGGTCATGATCGTGTCGCGTTTGCGGCTGATGATTTGGAAATAGCCATCTTCATCCATCACGGCCACGTCGCCGGTTACGAGCCAGCCATTACGGAGGGCGCGCGAGGTGGCGTCTTCGCTGCTGGCATCGGCCGCCAGATAGCCCTGCATCACCTGAGGCCCGCGTACAAGTAATTCGCCGATCTGGCCGGGAGGCAGGTCTTCGCCCGTGAACATGTCGATAATTTTAGCATCGGTGTTGGGCAGAGGGATGCCGATACTGCCGGGTTTGCGGTCGCCTTTGAGGGGATTGGCATGGGTGACCGGGGAGGCTTCAGTGAGGCCGTAGCCTTCGACGAGATAGCCGTGGGTGAGCTTTTCGAAGGCTTCCTGCACTTCGATGGGCAGAGGGGCAGCGCCGCTGAGACAGGCTTCGATCGAAGCGAGGCCGTAGGAACGTACTTTGGGAGCCTGATTGATGGCCGTGTACATGGAGGGGACGCCCGGGAAGAGGGTCGGTTTGTATTTCTTGATGTGTTTGAGGACATCGGGCACTTCGAAAACAGGTAAGAGAACGATAGTGCCGCCCATGGCAATAGGTACGTTCATGGCACTGGTCATGCCGTAGCTGTGCATGAGGGGAATCGCAGAAAGACAAACCTGCTGACCATGTCTCATGGCACCCAGCCAATGGCGGGTTTGGAGAGTATTGGCCACCAAATTGCCATGACTGAGACAAACGCCTTTGGGATTGTCGGTGGCGCCACTCGTAAAGAGGATGACGGCCAAATCGTCGGAAGTGACTTTGACGTCGGGGGAGGTAAAGGGGGCATCATGAATGAGCCTCAGCATGGGAAGCCCCAGGCTTTCTGCCAATGCCGCCTGTTCTGTATCACTGCCGCCACTGGTCCAGCGCCCCATGAGCATGTGGTACACCAGGGGAGAAACAGCCTCTTTGATGTCGGTGAAAATGGCATAGTCGACACTGGTTTCATTGAGGATGCGCTCGGCCAATTTGGCAAAACTCTGCAATGTGACGAGAATCTTGGGCTTGCTTTGGCGAATTTGATTGAGAATTTCGTCATCATTGGCATCTGGGTTGGGCATGACCACGACACCGCCAATTTTGAGCGTAGCATAATAGGCGATGATGAGCTGCGGCATGTTTGGCAAAGCAATGATCACGCGGTCACCGGGCCGGACCCCCATGCCGTGCAGGACATTGGCGAATTGGTTGGTGCGTAGCAATAGCTGCTGATAATTGAGCTTTGTACCATAAAAGATGGTGGCAGGGCGTTTAGGAAACCAATTGGCAGCACTATCGAGAAAACTGGTGAGGGGACGGTGCGGTATGGGAACAGTGGGAGGGACGTCTTTGTCGTAATGCTTGATCCAGGGGCGTTTATTGACACTGTCATCGGCACTGATTTGCCGCCAGGAGCCGTGATTTTCGCCGCCAATGAAACGGGCAATGGCACGGTTCACAGCCTGATGTCTTTCTAGCTGGACTTTGTGTTTGGCTGAACCCACATCGTAAACTTCGACGTTGGGAATGGTGTCGGCGACATCTTCGTAAACACGGCGGGGGAAATAATTATCGCGCTCGCCGGTGATGAGCAAGGTGGGTGTGCTGATGTTACGCAAGAGGTCCCAGCCCTGCCAATGGCGGATATTGTTGGCCATCATGCGCTTGACGACATGCAATTCTGCATCCCAGCGGGGACGAAAGCGCCAGAAGGGCCGCAGGATGTGGAGGGGAATACGGAAAGCGAGGTTGGCGATCTTGGGCAACGGATATTCGCCGGCGGTGGCAATGAGGACGAGATGAGAAAGACGCTCGGGGTGAGCATTGGCATATTCGACGGCGATGGCACCACCAAAAGAGTGTGCAACCAGCACAAATTTTTCTGGTAAATGCAGGTGCTCGACAATGCTTTCCATGTCACTGACGAGCTCAGGCATGGTGTAGCGGGTGAAGGGGGCGTCACTTTGGCCATGTCCGCGTAGATCGGGAGCGATAACGCGATAGCTGCGCGCGAAATGATTGATCTGAAATTCCCACGATTCTAGCACGCCGGCGTAGCCGTGTAAGAACATGATGGTTTTCTTTGCGCCCTCGGGCCAAAGATCGAGGACGCTGAGATAGGCGTTGCTCACACCGGCGATCGGTACTCTTTCGCGGTAAAGGTCGAAATCGTATTGGATATTTTTGCGCTTAACGCCGCGTAATTTCTTTTTCATGGTTTCAAAAGGCTGGGATCACCAGCTTTGACCGAGGAAAATGTGTCCCTTTTGTGGTCGGCAAATAAGGGGATAAATAGAGGAAAATGAAGCATAACCTTGATCCTAACATCATGAGGGGGCAGAGTCAACAACGTGTTAGAGAGAGACCGTATCCATTTAGTCGGTGGTGCATGAAAATGTCGCTGATTAAAGTGCGTCGCACCTCGGCAGGTACGACGCACTTGGTCCGCGCCGACTAACTTGATACAGTGTCTTAAAGAGAAGGATGTCAGGGAGATGACACTGGCGGCGGCCATTGCGAAAAGTAACGCCGCGCCAGCCTCTCCCAGGTCCCATCTTCCAACATTGCCAGCAAAGCTTCATCCACCATGGCAGCAAATTTCGGAGCCTTGGCCGAAGTCACAATCACATAGGGTTCTGACTGCAAAGGCGGTGTGTGCAAGGTTAAATTGGCTGGTGCCTCGAGGGCGGCGGTTACGGCATCGACCAGGGCGACGTCGGCCTTGCCTGCGGCCACGGCTTGTAAAGCAGCAGCGGCACTTTCCTGGCGCAGAATCAGCAAACCTCGCTCACGCGCCCAGGCATCTCCCTGACTGCCCCACTCGACTGCAACCTGCATCCCCGCAAAATCCTCAGGCCCGGCCAGGGTACTATCTTTACGCGTAACCCAAATCAAACCCGCTTCGAAATAAGGAGGACTGAAATGCACATCTTTTGTCAGGCGCTGGTCTAAAGGAAAAGCCGAGATCACTACATCCGCTTTATCGGCCAGGACTGCATCCACCAGGCCATCGAAAGCGATGGCGCGAAACTCAAGGGGGACATCCAGACGTGCTGCCAGCAAGCGCGCCAGATCCACATCGAAACCCTGGAGCTGACCATCAGCATCGACCTGTTCGAAGGGGGGAAAGCTGGGGTCCATGGCGACGCGCAGGGCACCTCCGCCTTGTAACCGTGTCCAGGTGTCATCACGGGCTCGTATCTGCCAGAGCCCTATTCCGGCCAGCAACATCATCCCTACGCCAAGCCACCCCCACCAGGGTAAGCGCTGGATCAGCCGTTTCATGACCCAGGAGCTCCCGTGGTCAAAGCCCGCTGCACTTCCAGGTAAATCGGTTTAGGCTGCAGGTCGGGGGTGACGAAGGTGTAGTAATCACGAACATTGTGTTCGGGCCAGGGGTAGCGGAAGGCCCACATTGCCAGACAACTCAGCCAGGGCCATTCCTTGGCGAGCTCGTAGGCACGAATCGTATACCGGATGCGCTGGGCCGGGCGCACGGCCCGCGTCCAGCGAGGATGATCATTCCAGCCAGATTCTGTGATGAAAACCTGTTTGGCTGCATCGCCATTGGCCACCATGATCTGCCGCAACAATTCTACGCGCCGAAAGTTGATGACCTCAGGGTCGGGTGGATCGTCGGGAGCAAAGGTGAGCCCGTAGCTATGGACAGCGAGGGCATCGAAATAGGGCGCTGCCCCGGCATCGTACATGGCCTGCAAAAAAGCCAGATCGCTCATACCCAGCTCCCCGTTGGGATCACCGAGGGTGGGGGCGAGGGCGCCGGCCAGAATCAGGACGTCGGGATCGACAGCACGGATAGCAGCGCTGCTTTGTTGCAACAGGGTCACATAAGCAGCTGGATCAGGTTGGCGGTAGCCCCATTCCAGACTGAGATTTGGCTCGTTCCAAATGATGATGGCATCTACTCGCCCCTGAAAATGGGCGGCAAAAGCAGCGGCATAGGCGGCAAAGTCGGCGTAGTGTTCGGAGTCCAGATAGGTCGAGATTGTATCCTTGGGGCGTGCCCACTCTGGCACCAGACCCAGCCGCGCCACCACACGCAGCCCCTGGCGATTGGCATGATCGACCACCAAATCGGCGTGGCGCCAATCATACCGCCCAGAATGCGGCTCACTAAAGGCCCAGGGGAAGTACTCCACAATCCAGGGAGTCCCCATCTCCCGTACCATTTCCAAAGTACGCTTGATTTTCCAGGGCTCCACCTCGTTTTCAAGACGTGTATGCACCCCCGCCTTAGCATTGGTGGTGATTACCTCTTGCTGCGGCCCCAAGGGTACTTGAATATGCCGGTTACTCCACCAAAAAGCAAACACCAGCGCCAGCAATGCCGGAAGTACAAGCAGAAGGTGAGAAAGCAGAAATATCTTTCGACTCTCTTGTTTGGACAAAGCGGAAAAACAAGAAAAAAATCTCATGTAAAGGTGATTGGTTTGCTCCCTCGCGCGGGCTGTGCTATACTCGCTGCCAGCATCCACAATCGAACAAGCACTTTCTCATCTGACAACCTGCCATGAACCAAACTGATACCCTGCCCACCATCGCTGAACCAACCTCAGAAATGCTTTCGGAAATCGAAATGGAAGAACCAACGGTAGAGATAGAGCGAGGGTTAGGGTTTACGGATGGGTTTCAGTTCGGATGTGGCTTTTGGGCCGCTGCCGTGGCAGTGGGAATCGTCGTGTTGCTTGCAGCAGTGATTCTTCTATTCCTGCTCTCGGCAGTGGGAATTCAGGTTTTGGGCTGACAGGGGACTCAATCAGCCTCATTGATTTGATGGGCGAGGATAATGGCTTCGGCCACTTCGCGCATAGGTTTGCGGTAATTCATCGATAGTTTCTGGATACGGCGGAAAGCTTCGGCTTCGGTCATGCCTTTGCGGTCCATCAGGAGACCTTTGGCGCGGTCGACCGCTTTGCGTGTGTCCAGAGCTTCTTGCAAGGACTCGGCTTGCTTTTTTAGGGTGGTAAATTCTTCAAAACGGGCGAGTGCAGTTTCGATGGCGGGAGTGAGATCGGCTTCGGTGAAAGGTTTGACCAAATAGCCTACAACACCAGCCTCACGGGCGCGTTCCACCAATTCCCGCTGGCTATAAGCACTCAGCAATAACACAGGGGCAATGCCTTCGCTGGTTAAATCGCGGGCAGCATCGATGCCATCATAGGTGTCATCTTCAAATTTGATGTCCATAATCACCAGGTCAGGCTTGAGTTTGCGCGCCATTTCCACAGCTGTACGGCCATCACTGGCTTCTCCCACCACGAGATAGCCCTGGTTGGTTAACATTTCATGCAGGTCACGACGGATCAGAGCCTGATCATCACTAATGATGATGCGTTTACGGGCGGAATTTGAGGTTTCGCTCATGAAGGTTTGCCTCCAGTAAGGACTTTGGGAAATTTGACAACAGCACGGGTGCCGGCCTCGGCTTGAGGAAGGAGTTCAAAGGTTCCTTTGAGATCATCCTGTACCAAAGTACGAATGATATCGAGGCCCAAACTGCTTTCTTGCTCCAGGGAAAACTGGTCAGGAAGCCCTCGGCCATTGTCGATAACGTCGAGTTCAATTATATCACCACCATCTAATAAACGCACTGCAATGCGCCCCGGACTTTGCTCACCAAAACCATGTTTTAACGAGTTCAGTAAGAGTTCGTTCAGAACCAGGGCACAGACCGTTGTTTTAGAGGTTGGCAGTTGGATGGGATCAGCGTGTTCTAAAACGATCTGAATCCCGCCCCTTGGTTCTAGCACACCCGCTTGTACTTGCGTCACAATGCGCTCGACGACCGATCGCAGGTCCAAAATGAGGTCTTCCCCCAGGGAAAGAGATTCATGGATGACGGTCATACTCATCATACGATTGATCGATTCGAGCAATAATTGCCGGGCCTCTTCGGATTGGGCACGCCGCGCTTGCATACGCATGATGGAGATGAGCATTTGCAAATTGTTTTTCACGCGATGGTGCACTTCTTTCAGCATCATCGCCTTGACTTTGAGTTCGCGGGCCTTTTGCCGGGGCTCAGTCACGTCTTTGATGAGAATGAGAGCGCCGTAGCGATCATGAGTCAGAGCATGGCTGAACACGCGTTCACGCAGGCGGAGATCGGGCTTTCCGAACAAGGGAATGGCGCTCCGTAAGAGGATCCGTTCATGCACGATATCTTCTAAAAATACACAGCGCCTCTCTGTCCATGCCCGTTGCACGATGTTCCAATCCCCGGCCCCTACTTCTGTCAGAGCCCGCCCTCGCAGATCATCCAGATAGCCCAGCCGCCGGTACACATTGGATGCCTGGCCGCTGAGATAGCGGTATCGGCCGATATGATCGACAAAAATGATGCCGTCATGTTCGCGAAAAGGCGGTACATCTTCACTGCCAATCACCTGTCCCGTCACCAGCATCTGCATAAAGCGGGTCAAAGCACGCTGAAAGGCTATATCCCGACGCCGATGACGCTCTCGTTCGATGGCATTGGTGAGGACGCCCACGGCTGCCAGAGGTTGGTTTTTAGCCCCCATAATGGGTAAAAACTGCTGGCTAACCTCGGGGCGTTGCATATAAATTTCGGGGATAACCCGCTGATTCGGCTTCCCCTGGCTCACCGTACGCCACAACCAACGCCGTTCCGAACTGGGATAACAATCTCCAACAATGGATTCACTGTACAACGAGGCCATGGAGTGCGGTCTTGCGTGAGCCACAACACAGACCTCGAGTGTCTTGCGTGGGAGCAGCAAAACGACATCAGAACGACTGATGTCCGCAGCCAGGCTTAATGCGGCGCGGACTCTTTCTAATAGCTGTTGATCCTCGTGCGAGAGGGAGGCAATACTCCGTTGCCAGAGTGCATTATCGATCAGGAAATAATCGTTGTTACCAGGAATCGTCATTGATCTGGAAAATAGGTTGGAAAAAAGATGATAAGCAGCCCTCAGGCCAGAAGAAATGAAAAGGGGGCCGACGGGTGGTGTTCCATCGGCCCCATGATCGGGGCGGGGCGATTCGAACGCCCGACCTCTTGAACCCCATTCAAGCGCGCTACCGAGCTGCGCTACGCCCCGACGGCAATGGGAAGTATACTCAGATCGGGCCGAAATGGCAAATTTTGGAACAGGAAAGAACGGGAACGCCTACTGCATCAGTTTCTCGATGCGTGCTACGGCTCGCTCTAACTCGCTCATGCTGGTAGCAATGGAAAAACGAACATGGCCTTCACCAGCCTGTCCAAAAGCAATCCCGGGTGTTGCGGCAATATCGGCTTCCTCGAGCAAGCGGTTGGCAATCTCCATCGAATCTTGACCGAGACCGGGGAAACGCACGAAAAGATAAAAAGCGCCTTGAGGTAAATCACATTCGACACCGGGAATAGCATTCAGTGCTTTGACCATGAAATCACGCCGCGCTTTGTAGGCCTGACGCATCGTCTCCACCTCTTCGCTGACCCCATCCAGAGCGACCGTACCGGCAGCCATGGTAAAGGAAGCAGCCGAGGTCACGGATTGGCTCTGCAATTTTGCGGCAAGACCAATAACGCTAGCCGGACCCGCGGCCCAGCCCAGGCGCCAGCCCGTCATGGCATAGGCCTTGGAGTGGCCATTGATCGTAATCGTACGTTCGGCCATATCGGGTAAGGAAGCAAGATTGATGTGTTCGCCTTCAAAGATCAGTTTTTCGTAAATTTCATCAGAAATGACGTACAAATCGTGCTTGAGCGCAGCTTGCCGAATCACCTCTGCTTCCTCAGATGTGAGTACCCGTCCAGTCGGATTGTTGGGCGAGTTCACAAGGATGGCTTTGGTGCGGGGCGTGATGTGCGCTTCCAGTAGCTCGCTGCTGATGCGAAAACCCTCGGCCGCGGGCAAAGAAACGGTGACAGGTGTGGCACCAACCAGCTTTACGATCGGTACGTACGAAACCCAATAGGGTTCGAAAATAATGACTTCGTCATCAGGGTTCGTCAAGGCGGCCATGACAGCATAAATGAGAAACTTAGCGCCGGGACTGACCAGCACCTGGGTGGCAGGATCCACATCCAGGCCATATTCACGGCCAAGCTTAGCGGCCACAGCCTTTCGGATTGCAACTGTGCCTCGCGAAGGGGGGTAATGGGTGTCGCCGGCACGCAAAGCAGCAATGGCGGATTCGATAATGGGCGCCGGTGTCGAGAAATCGGGATCGCCCCCGGCCAGAGAGATGACATCACGACCGGCAGCTTTCAATGCTTTGGCTTTGTCATTGACGGCCAATGTGGCTGAAGGAGGGATACTCCCTAAGAGAGATGATAAGGGCTTCATGATAGATTTCCTTGTGTGTACTAAGCAAAAGGAGACAGTAAAAAAGGGCGACCGAGTGGTTCGCCCCTGGAAGGATGCAGGTCGTCTTTGCCTGCACCCCGGGTTTGAAAACTATGCTTTTGAGATGTGCGGGTGTCTCTGGAATTGTAAATCCAAAAGGCTGGAAAATGCAATCTCATCGATAGGAAGGGGCAAAAAACATCATCCTTCTCTTCCAAGTCCTGAAGAATTGCCGACGATCAGGAAGAAAAGTACTGCCAAGCAGCCCCTGCACTACTTCCGGCATCTACCTCCTTCCCCACAATTGCGAAGAAGGAGGTAGAACCGAAAATTGAACTATTCGGAGAATCTATCCGGCCATTTGGTGGGGAGACTAGAACAATCCTACCACTTTGCCTGTTTCCAGGTCGAGATCGACATCGTAGAATACAGGACGAGTGGGCAGCCCGGGCATGGTGCTCATCTTACCCAAGAGCGGGAAGAGGAAGCCGGCGCCAACACTGGCGCGGATATCGCGTACAGGCACGATAAAGCCTTTGGGTGCGCCCTTGAGCGTCGGATCGTGGCTGAGGCTGAGATGTGTCTTCGCCATGCAAATGGGGAGCTTATCGAAGCCAACCCGGTTGTAAAGGGCGATCTTCTTCTCTGCTTCCTCAGAGAACTCGACACCATCGGCGCCGTAAATCTCTTTGGCGATGGTCTCGATCTTCTCTTTGATGCCAATATCCAGGGGGTAGAGGAATTTGAAGTTGCTGGGTTTGTTGGCCGCGGCAATGACTGCCTTGCCCAGTTCCACCGCTCCGGCACCGCCTTCTGCCCAGTGATTGGACATGACAGCATCTTCGGCGCCTGCTTCGATCGCGATCTTGCGGACCAAGTCGATCTCGGCATCGGTATCGTCTTTGAAACGGTTGACGGCAACAACGACCGGGATGCCAAAGCCTAGAGCATTTTTGATGTGCACCTTCAGGTTGCTGCAGCCCTTTTCCAGCAGCTCCAGATTTTCTTCGGTGTAGGCTGGATCCAGAGGGCGACCCGCGACGACTTTGGGGCCACCGCCATGCATCTTCAGAGCACGAATCGTTGCGACCAGGACCACGACATTGGGTACCAGGCCACTGTAGCGGCACTTGATATCGAAGAATTTCTCCATACCGATGTCGGCGCCAAAGCCGGCTTCGGTGAGGACAAAGCCGTCAGCGCCAACAAGTTTGAGCGCAATCTGATCGGCAACGATGGAGGAATTGCCATGAGCAATGTTAGCAAAGGGACCGGCGTGCACAAAAGCAGGGGTACCTTCGAGAGTTTGCATGAGGTTGGGCTTGATCGCGTCCTTCATCAAAACGGTGAGGGCGCCACCTACACCGAGGTCATCGGCTGTAATCGGTTCACCGGCGCGGCTGGTGCCGATGACCATCTTGCCCAAACGATCACGCATATCAGCCAGGCTGGTGGTCAGGGCCAGAATCGCCATAATCTCGCTGGCTACAGTGATATCGAAACCCGTTTCACGCTCGAACTTTTCCGCTGGGCCCTTACCAATAATAATCCCACGCAGATAACGGTCATTGGTGTCGATGACACGGCGCCAGGTGATGCTGTCAGGATCGATGTCCAGACGTACGAAACGACTACGTTCCTCTTCAGTCAGCTCATTCGGGTCTGTCTTGTCGATGCCGAGCTTCTTCAATCGGCGCAGCATCACAGGGGAAAATCTACGATTGCCTTCCTTGTCGGGAGGGCACAGGCGGTTGAAGAGAGATTCATCCGACTGGTAGGATTCATGATGCATGCGGGTGTCGATGGCGGCAGCAAGAAGATTGTTGGCAGCCGTGATAGCGTGAATATCACCCGTCAGGTGCAGGTTGAAGTCCTCCATGGGAATGATCTGGCTGTAACCACCGCCGGCTGCCCCACCTTTGATACCGAAGGTCGGGCCCTGGCTGGGCTGGCGCACGCAGGTGAAGACCTTTTTACCCAGGTGGGCGCCCAACGCTTGTGACAGTCCCACGGTCGTGGTTGTTTTTCCTTCGCCCAGGGGTGTAGGAGTGATGGCAGTGACGAGGACATATTTGCCATCGGGTAAGTCAGCCAGCCGGTCACGAACCGACAGAGAGACTTTTGCTTTTTTATCGCCGTAAAGTTCCAACTCCTCTGGGAGAATGCCTACTTCTTCGGCAATTTTGATGATGGGAATGGGTTCTACGGATTGAGCGATGTCAATATCGCTCGGCACAGGTCGTTTGAGTTCAGTAAGTTTGTGTGGCATGCCTTGCACTCCTTTGTGAAATGAAGCCTAATTTGGGCGAACAGTGAATCGATATGTTAAGACAAGTAGATTCTCCCCACCAACGCTGGAGGGGTGAGTCTGCCTGATGAAAAACGAAGAGGGTGAACGATCTAGAGAAAAATGGCGGCCGCTAACACGTTCACAAATCAGGAGAAAAAGGGTATCTCCTGTGGTATCGAGTGATCCTTCACAAGGATAGAATAAAAATGTAAATTAGACAAGTTTTAGAGAGTGATATATTAGGTCTTCGCTGCCTTCGCACGACGGTGCCGGCGAGTACGTACCCGCGGCAGGGTTTGTTGGTAGTTCGAAGGAAGAATGTGTTGTAAATGGGGGAAGGCATCCTTCTGGTGAGGAATGTGAATGGCGTCGACAAACTCCTCCTGAAAGTCAGGATCGGCCGCTGTTTCGATATAGCGAACCCAGTGGGCCACTCGTTCTGCCTCCTGGCGTTTTTGGCGATTGAGAAGGGCAATACGGGCGCCGTCACCGGCAGCATTGCCTACCGCCTGCACTTTACTCAGTTCGCAGTCAGGAATGAGCCCTAACACCATGGCGTGTTGGGGATCGATGTAGCTGCCGAAAGCACCGGCCAGACTGATTCGATCCACCTCATTTACCCCTGCATGTTTCATCAGAAGTTTGGCTCCGGCATACAAGGCTGCTTTAGCCAGTTGGATGGCCCGCACATCTTCCTGCGTGACAAGAATGGCCTCGCCTGTGGCACTTTCTTCCGACGTGGCCAAAATATAGGCACCCTGAGAATCCTCCCACACCAGCCGCTCATTTTGCATGTCGGGATTGAAGCGGCCATCCTTGAGTAGAATACCGCGCAGATAAAGCTCGGCAACCACTTCGATGATGCCGGAACCGCAAATACCGGCCGCAAGATAGCGAGGCTGTGTTTCAGGCGTAGCCTCCTCAGGTGATGGCCACTGATCCGACCAGCGTTCTTCACCGATCACACGAAAACGCGGTATTTTGCTTACTGGATCGATGCGTACACGCTCGATGGCCCCTGGTGCAGCTCGCATTCCAAATTGAATTTGCGCCCCCTCGAAGGCCGGCCCCGTGGGACTGGAAGCGCTGTACATCCATGCTTTGTTTCCCAGCAAAATCTCGGCATTGGTGCCCACATCGACAATGAGAATGACTTCCTTTTCCTGCTGATAGGGTGCTTCGGCGAGAAGGACCCCCACATTATCGGCGCCCACATGCCCGGCTTCTGCGGGCATGATATAAGCGTGAGCGCTGGGATGAAAGCGCAGACCCAAATCCCGCGCTTTTATGTCCATGCCGTCGCGGTTGGCCAGAGCGAAGGGAGCGCCGCCCAGCTCGACCGGGTTGATGCCGAGAAAAATATGCATCATCGTCGTATTGCCCACGAACACAGCCTCGTATACCTGTCGCGGGCGCAGACGAGCTTCACGCGTCGCCTGGGCACAAAGGCGGTTGACGGTGTCGATGATGGCATTGTGCATTTTCTGCAGACCGTCACCATGAGTCGTGGCGTAAG
>JAADFV010000425.1 GCA_013152695.1 Chloroflexota bacterium
CTCACCCGTGATGATGAATTCAGCATCATGACCTGGAATGTAGAGAATCTCTTCGATAATCGCGATCCCAACCCCAAAGACCCTCCTAAACCCAGCAAAGCGCAATACGAACTGGCCCTGGACAAGGTGGCCAATACCATCCTTGCTGCCGGTCTGCCCACCCTCATCGGCCTGCAAGAGGTGGAAAATATCGATGTCCTCAGGGCCATTGCCGCCCGTCCTGCTCTTGCCGATACGCCCTACCAGGCCTACCTCATCGAAGGTCATGATAGCCGCGGCATCGATGTCGGCTATCTTGTACGCAGCGATCGCGTGACTGTGCTCGACACGCAACAATTCGATGCTCCCGAAGGCCTCACCAGCCGTCCCCCTCTCCTCCTCCAGGTGCAATTGGATGACGGCGAGAAACCAGTGGTTCTTTACTTACTCAACAACCACTTCAGCTCCATGTCAGGGGGTGTCGAAGCGACCGAACCTCGACGTATAGCCCAGGCCGCCTGGAACGTCAAGGTAATGCAAGAGCACATCCTCGCCGTCGATCCTGATGCCAAGGTCGCTGTTCTCGGCGATCTGAACTCCTTCTACAATTCCCGGCCCATCGACACCTTGCGTGAGGCAGGACTGCGGCACGTTATGGACATACTCCCGCCTGAAGAACGCTACGATTACATTTATCAGGGTGAATCGCAGGTGCTGGACCATATCCTCGTCACACCCTCCCTCTTTGATTTGCTGGAACGAACCACAATTCTTCACGTCAATGCCGACTTCCCCCCACCCATTCCCGACGATCCCAGTCCCTTACGCAAATCAGACCACGATCCCGTGATCGCTACCTTCACCTTGCCTTAACGGAGTTTGGTTATGGCTAAACGCCTTTTCGAACACGCCACCATCGTTACCCTTGATTCTGAGAATCATATCTACAACGATGCCTCTCTTGCCATCGTCGATGACACCATTGTCGCTGTCAATGAAATTCCCGCCGGTTTTCAGGCGGATGAGCGTATCGACGTGGCGGGCAAGGTCATCATGCCCGGATTGTACAACAGCCATACCCACGCCGCCATGACTTTCGCTCGCGGTTTTGCCGAAGATATACCTCTGCACCGCTGGTTCAATGAACGCATCTGGCTTCTCGAATCAGCCCTAACACCAGAAATCGTCTATTGGGGAACGATGCTGGCCGCGATCGAGATGATCAAGGGCGGTGTAATTGGTTTTGCCGACCAGTATTTTTACATGGACGAAGTCGCTAAAGTGGTCGAGCAGACGGGCATGCGCGCTCTCCTCGCCTGGGGAGTGTTCGGGCAGGAGGATGGCGAGGTCGGCATCACCGTGCCCGAGACCGTCGACTTTGTACGGCGTACCCATGGCGCCGCCAATGGTCGTTTGCGTGCCTATCTGGGTCCCCACTCACCCTACATGTGCCCCGAAGATTTTCTCGCCCGCACCGCGGCCGTGGCGGTACGAGAAAAATTCGGCATTCACATTCATGCCGCCGAAACTGCTGCTCAGGTCGAAAACTCACTTAAGCGCTATGACCGCACCCCCATCGAACTGCTGGCGCACCTGGGTCTACTCGAGACTGAAACCCTTATCGCCCATGCCATTCATGTCAACAATATCGATCTCGAAATCCTTAGCCATAAGGATGTGAACATCGTGCAATGCCCCAGTACCCACATGAAATACGGCATGGGTGTAACCCGTGTGCCTGATATGATGGCGCGCAACATCAATGTGGCTCTGGGCACCGATGGTGCTGGTAGCAGTACGGCACTCAACATGTGGCGCGAGATCCGCTTGGCAGTGCTTACGCAACGTCAGGCTTACGCTACTGCAACCCTGCTCGTCGGCGCCGAACCGTTGCTCATGGCCACGCGCAACGGCGCCAAAGCTCTTGGCTTTAGCCAAAGTGGCGTGCTTGCGCCCGATTATGCCGCCGATTTCATCATTGTGGACACCACCGCTGCCCATTTCCAGCCCCTGCACGATATCATCGCCGCCCTGGTCTGGTGCACGGAACCGGCGGATGTGAGTGATGTCGTCGTTGCTGGCCAATGGCTCATGCGCAATCACGTCTTGCAGACCATCGATGAAGCAGAGGTCATCGGCGAATTCCAGGAAGAATTGGCAAAAATGATGAATGCCCCCCGATCCCAGTTCAAGGCTTATGAGGGGTGATCGAAGGCGACAATCTTTTCCGCTTCATTTTGCCTCGCCGGTATCTTTGACAGTCAGCGCTCAATGCACTAAAATTTGATAGTTTGCCGCCAAGCACTGGCTAGAACCAGCGAGGCGGTCATTTTTCGCTTACTTCCCGCTCATTATCGGCCAGTTTTTTTACTGACCGCTACTGATAAGTCAAGTTTTGGAGGACCGATGAAGGTTTACACTAGCGACAAAATACGAAATATCGCCCTTTTAGGACACAGTGGTTCGGGAAAAACCATGTTGGCCGAAGCGATGATCCATGCAACCGGGGCAACTAATCGCTTGGGTCGGGTCGAAGATGGAACGACTGTTTCTGACTGGGATGAAGAAGAAATCAAGCGCACGCAATCGATTAATCTTAGCTTGGTGCCTTGTGAATGGTCGGGATGCAAAATCAACACCCTCGATACACCAGGATATCCCGATTTTGTCGGCGAGGTGATCAGCGCCCTCAGAGTCGTCGAGGCCGCGGTTGTGGTCGTCGATGCTGTATCTGGTGTCGAGGTCGGTACAGAATTGGCCTGGCAGTATCTCGATCAGCGAAAGCTGCCGCGCTTCGTTCTCATCAACAAAATGGATCGTGACCATGCCAATTTCGAGCGCACCCTCAAGGCTCTGAGTGATGCCTTTGCCGGCACTTTTCTCCCATTCCACCTTCCTGTAGGCGCCGAATCCGACTTCAACGGGGTGGTTTCGGTCGTCGACGGCAAGGCCTATCTTGGTGCGGAAGGAAAGGTCTCGGAAGTTCCTGCCGATATGGCCGATCAACTGGAAGAAGCCAGTCTCGCTTTGGTTGAAGCCGCGGCTGAGAGCGATGACGATTTACTGATGAAGTACCTGGAAGGGGAGACACTCAGCCCCGAGGAAATCGCCAGCGGCCTGAAAACAGCGATTCGTGCCGGTTCGATTATCCCTGTTTTTTGCAGTTCAGCTACCCACGAGTTGGGTATTCGCAACTTCATGGACATGATTGTATCGTTGGTGCCTTCACCGGCCGAGGCAGGCCCTTATCCCGCCCTGATCGATGGCAAAGAGAGCGAGCTGCCGGGAACCGCTGATGGCCCTGTGGCAGCCCTCGTTTTCAAGACGATTGCTGACCCCTTCGTCGGTCGCATCAACCTCTTCCGCGTCTTTTCCGGCACCGTTCAATCGGATAGCAGACTGTACAACACCGTCAAGGAAACCGAGGAACGCATGGGTAGCACCTTCAGCTTGATGGGCAAGGAGCAAATTCCGGTTGGGAGTGTTGTAGCCGGTGATATTGCCGCTGTCGCCAAACTGGGACACACTGCCACAGGCGATACCCTGGCGCAGAAGGGCAACAACATCGTCCTTCCTCCCCCCAAATTCCCCAATCCACTCTATGCGGTTGCCGTTCGTCCTGCCACCCAGGCTGACAGTGCCAAGATCGGTAGCGCCCTCAACCGTCTGGTCGAAGAGGATCCAACACTGAGCTGGCATAACGAGCCCAGTACTCGCCAGATGATCCTCTCCGGCATGGGTGATGTGCACATGACGATTGCCGTCAATCGTCTACAAAGCAAGTTCGGTGTCCATGTCAAAACCGATGTTCCTAAAGTTCCCTACCGCGAAACAGTTTCCCGTACGGCTACCGCTTCCTACCGCCATAAAAAACAGACAGGCGGAGCAGGACAATTCGGCGAGGTGCACATGCGAGTGGAACCGGGAGAAGAAGGCAGCGGCCTGACCTATACCTGGGAGGTATTCGGTGGGGCCATTTCTTCCTCCTTCATGCCTTCCATCGAGAAAGGTATTCGCTCTGTCATGAACAACGGCGTTATGGCCGGCTATCCGGTCGTGGACGTCAAAGTTGCGGTGTATGACGGCAAAGAGCATCCGGTCGACTCCAAAGATATCGCCTTCCAGATCGCCGGTCGTGAGGCCTTCAAGAAAGCATTCCTCGACGCCGGTCCCGTCTTCTTGGAGCCGATTTACAAAGTCGAGGTCACAGTGCCCGAAGAAAACATGGGTGACATCCTCGGTGACCTGAATACCCGGCGCGCCCGTGTCTTGGGTATGGACACAGTACGTGGCAAAAGTGTGATTACAGCCGAAGTGCCCTATGCCGAACTTTTACGTTATGCTAATGATCTGCGCTCCATGACGCAGGGGCGAGGGATTTATAGCATCGAGTTCCTGCGCTACGAAAAGGTGCCGCAACACCTGGCCCAAAAGATTATCGAGGCTGCCAAGAAGGAAGACGAAGAATAGCATCGTTCTCGCTGCCTATGAAAGCATAGGTCGAGTATAAGGATTGCACAGGTTACATAGGTTCTCCCCGGTCTGTGTAATCTGGATACTGTATCAATTTAGTCGGCGCGAACAAGTGCGTCGCACCTGCCGAGGTGCGGCGCACTTTAATCAGGGAAATCTTCCTGCACCATCGACTAAACGGATACAGTCTCTGTAATCTGTGCAATGTTGACAAACCTAGGATAAACAACGTAAAATAAGGTAACTGCGGCGACGTAGCCAAGTTGGTTAAGGCAGGGGTCTGCAAAACCCCGATCGCGGGTTCGAGTCCCGCCGTCGCCTTTAATCGAAGCGCCAGTATTTTCTGGCGCTTTTTTTATGGGAGCAGAAAATAGGTCGGGAGATATGGCTAAGTAGTGCAAAATATTTTTCTTCCCCAATAGGGATTCAGTTGCCGCGTGTTGCCGCGCCTTCGCACCTGCCGTATCCTTGCAGAAAAAAAGAGGCCGACACTGCCTAAGATTTGACACAATGCCTCATATCTTCTATAATTCACACAACCTCATTGCTTTACATGATAGGAGCCTATTCCCTATGTTTTTTGATCTCATTTGCATCTGTCTCTAGCGGAAGCCACTGTGGGATACTTCCCCCGGTTGACTTCCGCATGCAGATGCAATGAGATCGAATGAGTGACTGACTTTGAGTTCGACTCAGCCCTCAGAGAGTCGAGACTCGATGGCAAACTGAATTTATTGGCGAATTTCCATATCTGGCGCATTTCGCACTTCTTCGACTCATTGCACTACCTTGTGGCAATGAGTTTTTTTATTTTCCAAGTTTACCGCATTCAGGAGCAGCACTTATGACCACTCAACTTCCTTCTGGCCCTCGTGTCGCAGAAAACATCACCCAACTTATTGGCAACACGCCTTTGGTACGGATCAATCGTCTCGCTACCTATGCTACAGCCTCGATTGTCGCTAAGCTCGAGTTCTTCAATCCTGGCGGCAGCGTCAAGGATCGCATTGGTCTGAGCATGATCGAAGCAGCGGAAGAGGCCGGACTTCTCGGTCCCGACACCATTATTCTCGAGCCCACCAGTGGCAATACTGGCATTGCCCTGGCCTTTGTGGCGGCAGCCAAAGGCTATCGCTGCACACTCGTCATGCCAGACACCATGAGTAAAGAGCGACGCATTCTTCTGCGGGCCTACGGCGCCGAGCTCATTCTCACTCCTGGTTCAGAAGGGATGATTGGCGCCATCAACAAGGCGCAGGAAATGGCCGATCAGGATCCCCGCTACTTCATTCCCCAGCAATTTCAGAACCCAGCCAACCCCGAAATCCACCGCCGCACCACGGCCATGGAAATCTGGCGAGACACAGCGGGTCAGGTGGATATTGTTGTAGCCGGCGTAGGCACGGGGGGCACCATCACCGGCGTGGGCGAAGTCCTCAAAGAAAAGAAGCCTTCAGTGCAGATGATTGCCGTCGAACCGAAAGATTCGCCTGTGCTTTCCGGTGGGAAACCCGGTCCCCACAAGATTCAGGGTATCGGCGCCGGTTTCATCCCCTCTGTTCTGAACACCGAGATAATCGATGAGGTGTTCACGGTGAGTAATGAAGATGCTTTTGCCACGGCTCGCCGCGCCGCCACACTCGAGGGACTGTTAGTCGGTATTTCCTCCGGCGCCGCCCTCTATGCCGCGGTCGAGGTTGCTCGTCGCCCCGAGAACGCGGGTAAGCTCATCGTTGTCATTATTCCCTCCAATGGTGAACGGTATCTCAGTACCCCTCTCTTTGCCCATCTTGACGTTTGATGCAAGTCATTTTCTCCTCATTCGGAAAAAGACGTTAGTCTGCCTCCTCACGGATGCAGTTGAACGCAACGGCGTCGCTATCGCGCCCAACCGCATCCGTGAGCGGGGCCACTGTCATCGCATTATGCAACGGTAATGACTCATGACAACTACATCTCCCTCTCCCTTACTGAAAATGACCATTTTACAAACCCTGCAACGTGACATCCGCGCCGTTTTCGATCGAGACCCGGCCGCACGATCGACACTTGAAGTTCTATTGTGCTATCCAGGTCTCCATGCCATCTGGATTCATAGGCTAGCGCACTGGTTGTGGCAGCACCATTTCTTTTTGCTTGGCCGCTGGCTGTCCCATCTCGGCCGCTGGCTCACCGGCATCGAAATCCATCCCGGGGCAGAGATCGGACCGGGCTTATTCATCGATCACGGCATGGGAGTCGTCATCGGTGAAACCACAGAAATCGGGGAATCGGTGACTCTGTATCATGGTGTTACCCTGGGCGGCGTCAGTTGGCGTAAGGAAAAACGCCATCCGACCCTGGGTAACCATGTTGTGGTTGGCGCTGGCGCCAAGATTCTCGGGCCCATCACCATCGGCGATTACACCCGCATCGGTGCCAATTCGGTCGTCATCAAAGATATTCCCGATAATGCGATCGTCGTCGGCGTACCCGGTCGTGTCCATTCACGCAATGGCGAATACGTGCGCGATCATAGCCATGAAGACCTTCGCCACAATGCTCTTCATGATATTACGATGGAACGCTTGAATGCCGTCTCGGAACGCCTGGAACGGCTTGAACAGGAATTACAGCGCGCCAACGGCCGTTTTAATGCTGAAGCAGACATGCTGCAACAGGCCTATAGCGGTCCTTGGGGCATCTAAGTCTTTGTTATTTGCCCCAAGGTCCGACCGGTTTACGTTCAAGCCATGCCTTCAGGCGAAAGGTACATGGAACTGACGTAGCGCATATTGAAATCGGCGTCGAGGTCGAGATCAATCTGTTCGGCGCGTTGAGCCAAATCTTCGGCCAAAGCGAATCCTTCATCACTGAGGAACATGGCCGCGCCAAAACCGGCACCATTGGCGACCGTCTGTACCACTTCTTTGTCGACGGGAGGAATCATTCCCAGGGCTGTTACAGCCTCGATATCGACCTGTCCCCCAAATGAGCCGGTCAAATAGACTCGCTTGAGGTCTTGTGCACGTAAATTCAGGCGATCCATGAGGATTTCGACAGCGGCGCGAATTGCCGCCTTCGCCTTTTGTAGCTCGCGGATATCGAACTGCGAGAGCGTCAATTGGCCGTCATCACCCAGACGTAGCCGTCGCACATCCTCTTCATCGGTATAGAAATGGTCGGCTAATATAGGCGGATTGGCGGTAAAACGCCCACTAGACTCGATTACACCCACTCGACGTAATTCATCGATAAGGCTGAGCAGGCCCGAACCGGTGAGCCCAACGGGTGCTTCGCCGCCGATAGTCTCGAATTGCAGGTGCCCGTCACGGATGGTGACGTGCGTGATGGCACCATCGACGGCGCGAGAACCGCAGGAGATGTTGACTCCTTCAAAGGCCGGCCCTGCCGCGGTCGAGGCCGTGAGGATACGCTCTCCATCGGTGACCATGACTTCGCCATTGGTACCGAGATCGATAGCAGCGATAGGGCCAGGGGGATTATCGAAACCAAAATATGCCAGGCAGGCCAGGGCATCGGAGCCGACAAAGCCACCAATGACAGGGGGAAGCATCACGCGAACATGGTCAGGGAATATACCGCCCATCAGGCCGTTGGCATGGGGGATAGAAGCGCGGCTGTAAGGCTGGAAAGGAATCACAGCCAGGGTGTCGATGGGAAGCTTGGCCAAAAGATGATGCATGGCCACATTACCGACAATGGTGACCCGTTCGATGCGTTCTTTGACACGTCGCGAGAGTTTAAGTGCATCGACGGCCTGGTTGATGGAGGCCAGAGCCAGCTTGTGCAAGCGTTCGGCATCTTCAGGATTGTCGGCTGCCGCCAGGCGTGAGATCACATCGGCGCCGAATACTGTTTGCTGATTGAGCCCTGCCCCACCAGCACATACTTCGCCCGTATCGAGCATGGTTAGAAAGGCCGCGACCGTGGTCGATCCCAGGTCGATAGCCAAGCCCAGGGGGCTATCTCCGCGTTTGTAGCGATTACTGCCACGGAAGATTTTGTTGGAGTAAACAACGATGGGAGCGAGCGTGACTTGAACATCATCGACGACACGAGCGCGACAGGCCAGACGGTTACCCACGGCCAGTTCTCCCTCGCTCAGGTTTTTATGTTCGATTTCGTCCGGAGGGGCCAGGCCGGCTTCGGCCAGAATTTTACACTTGCCGCAGGTGCCGCGACCGGCACAAGGTTGCTCCAGAGGAAGACCGGTGCGGGTGATGGCATCGCCGATAAGGCTGCCTACTTCGGCCTCGACAGTTTTGACTTTTTCGCCATAAGTGACGGTAATTTTTGGCATGGTTGGCTCACCTAATGAGAATGAATTTCTGATATATCACTTGGATGCAGGGGCCGAAGGGGAGGTTAGCACAATTTGCCCTATTTTTCCAAACTAATTACACCTTACTCACCCCAAAGCGTGATTACCAGGCGACGAGAGCCACCGCGGTCACGATGTTCACAAAGATAGATGCCTTGCCACACACCCATATTCAAGCGCCCCCGCGTGATGGGAATGGTGAGGCTGGCGCCAATCAACACGGCCTGAATGTGGGACGTGGCATCATCCGGGCCCTCGTAGGTGTGGCGGTAGTAGGACATGCCGGGTGGGGCCAGGTGGCGGTCGAAATGCGCCCGCAAGTCACTACGCACTGTGGGATCGGCATTCTCATTGATGGCGAGTGAGGCCGAGGTGTGCTTGATAAAAAGATGCGCAACACCTACCTGAAACTGGGCAATTTCGGGAATTTGAGCCAAAATTTCGGCGGTAACGAGGTGAAACCCCCGGCGTTTTGGCGTTAGTTGGATTTCTTTTTGTAACCAGGTCATAGCATTAAGGAGGAAAAGAAGTGGGGAGGAAAAAGGGAGTTGAGGGACGAAGGACCAGTCCATCTATTATCAGTGATCTCAGGAAATGAGTAAAGTGGCTCTTCCGGAGCCTCAGGTAGAGGTGTGTTGTAACTGAACAAGGTTAATCCAATCTTGACAAATTTGCCTGAAACGGGTAAAAAGGGGTTGTCACATCATAGCATTCATGCTAAACTGGTGTGTGTTGGCTTCCATGGAGCATTTGCATTGGCGTTAGCCGTGTAAATTCCAGGAGCTGACTGTCGTCTTCCCAACTTCATACTCTCAAGTAAGGAGAAAAGCCATCATGAAGCGTACCTGGATTCTCATTGCGCTAATGCTTGCCCTGGCGCTATTCTTAGCTGCTTGTGCTGCACCTGCAAGCGCACCGAGCGAGGAGCCCGCTGCCCCGGCAGCAGAAGAGCCTGCTGTCGCACCCACAGAGCCCCCTGCCGAAGCGGTTGACTTCATTACCTGGTTCCAATATGACCAGAATAATGAAGATCCTGCTAGTGATGAGCGCGTAGGTAACGCCTATTTGCGTAAGACTATCCCCATGTTCAATAAAGACTTCGCCGGAAAGTGGAACTGGGTGAATCAACCGAAGGCCTTCGATAAGATGACTACGGAATTGGTTGCCGCAGTACAAGCGGGGGGAGAAGTGCCGGATCTATTTGAATTGAGCAATACCCAGGATGTCATCGACTTCTATCGTAATGGCACAGCCCAAGACTTGAGGGAATGGGCCGAGGCACAACCCTGGTTCAAAGACCTGGATCCCGGTGGCATCAGGGCCTGCACGGCGCCGGATGGTGCGCTTCTCTGTGTACCTGTTGCGCAACGTCCTCAGCTCGTCTATGTCTGGAAAGACCACATGCCCACTTTCCCGCAATCTGAGCAAGAATTCATGGATGTAGCGGCCGCGCTTAAAGAGAAGGGCGTGTATGCCATGACCTTCTTCGGCTCGACCGACAAAGGCGGCGAGGGTCTGACTCGCGCCATCTGGACAGTCATCGCCTCTTATGGTGGTTCCTTAGATGATGGACACGGCAAGATGGTGCTCGATACGCCGGAGAATGTAGCTGCCATTAAGTTCCTCCGTACCATTGTCGCCGATGGTTATGTGCCGGAAATTGCCTTTGCCGGCGGCTTCCAGGAAGAAGAAGCTTTTAAAGACGCTTCAGCGGCCTCCTTCCCCACCGGCCTTTTTGGTTATCGCTATGTCAATCCTCTCACGGCTCCCAACGGCACCAAATATGACAAGGGTAATCAAGAAGACATGTTGGATGCTATTGCTGCTGGTGATGTCTATCTGACGCATTTCTATGGTGTTGGCGATAATCCTCCGGGCTGTGGTGTCGATGTTGCCGGTTTTGTTATTCCCAACGGCGCCAAGAATGTTGAAGCGGCCCATGACTACATCAGCTGGATTATGACCCCCGAACAGAATGCTGATTATGTGGTAGGCCCCGGTGGTGGTTTCCCTGTACTCAAGACAACGCAATCTGACGAAGCCTTCCAGACTCCCTTCTATCAAGAAGCGGCTGCGGCCATTGGTGCCAGTGCTTGCCGCCCCTGGTACGGATCGTTGGAACGGCCTAATGAGGCGCAGGAATTAGTTATGGCTACCGTTTACAAGCTGATCAAGGAAGATCCCACGGCTGATATTTCCGCCGAATTGCAAGCAACGCAAGAAGAGTACAACGCCAACAACTAAGTTTTCCATCGCTTCTGCTGATCTGATGCACAATTAAGGTGACAAGGTGGGCAACATCTTGTCACCTTATGCATTGTCCTCATAAGGCTGATCGATCTATGCAAAAATTCTTACCCAAGCGGTTAAAAAAGAGTCCTTTTCGGGATATGCTTCCTTTTTGGCTGATTCTGCCGACAGTTCTCGTACTGCTGGTGATACAGGTTTATCCCGCTATTTACACGGTGTGGCTGAGTGTGCACGAACGGGAGCCACAAGGTTGGGTACGGGTGGGGCTTTCCAATTATGTACGTCTCTTTAACACACGGTTATTCGGGGAAAGTGTAGGACATACGCTGATTTTTTTGGTAGGATATGTGGTGCTGACGATGGTGGCCGGTTTTATCGTGGCGCTGTTGTTAAGCCGTAATGTTACACTTTCTGGTCTTTACATCACTTTATTGTTTATTCCCTGGATTATTGCCGACATCATTGCCGGTATGGTGTTCCGTTTGCTTGTCGTCCCTGACTACGGCCTGCTCTCTGGCATTCTCCAGGACCCCAACCTTTTTCCTCCTAACGGTCTTTCTGTTCTGACGGCAGTGAGGCCACAACCCTGGTTCGGGGATTTTCCCTTTCCGCCCGCGCCTGCCATGATCTATCTGATCCTGGCCTCCGCCTGGCGTGCGCTTCCCTTTATCACCTTGCTCTTGCTGGCCTCGATGCAGACCGTGCCTACGGAAATCATCGAGAGCAGCCGTATCGATGGGGCTAATCGCTTGCAGATTATTCGCCATATCCTTGTGCCTTTGATCCTCCCCACGATGGTTGTGGCACTTTTCAGCCTTACTCTCAGCGGGATGAACGGCGTAGGGATGGTGTTCAGTCTTACCGGCGGGGGTCCGGGTACTTCTACCGAAGTGTTGAGCTATCTGCTCTATGCCATTGGTTGGCGGCAGCTGCGTTTTGGACGAGCTGCTGCCCTGGCTCTGATGATCGCCGTAGTAAACTGGATTCTGATTTCGGGGACATTGCGTATAACACGCGTCGACGAGAGGAGCGCTTAGTATGTTTGGACACTTACACCTGGCACGTCGTACTTGGGAAAGTATCGCGGTCAACCTGGCCTTAATTTTTATTACTCTTTTTGCGATGTTACCCATTGCGACAACGATTCTAATATCTTTTAAGAAACAGGAGGATATTATTCGTAACCCTCCGGTAATTTTCCCCTGTGATCAGCCTGATGGCTCCTTTAATTGGCACGCCTGTCGCTGGGCGACAGAGGGCTACGAACGGGTTTTGGCACCGAAACCTGCTGACAATTGGCTTGGTTTTAAATTGACGGGCAATATGTTCCGTATTTACATCCCTAACACTTTGCTCTATGCCATCGTTTCTTCTGTTGCCGTCGTCTTTCTCGCCGGCTTATCAGGCTATGCTTTTTCGCGCTACCGTTTTCGTGGACATAATTTCTTACTGACAGGTATCTTAGCAATTACCGGTGTTCCTCTACTGACCAACCTTCTTGCCCTCTATCAGATGAGTGTGACTGTTCGGAAAGCGCAGATACCTTTCTATAGCGATCGCTACTTCATCATTCTCGTCTACATCGGCTTCTTTTTACCCCTGAGTGTATGGATTGCTAAAGGCTTTTTCGACGCGATTCCGCATGAATTGGAAGAGGCGGCCTTGATCGATGGCTGCAGCCCTATTGGCTCACTACTCCGTATCACAATGCCTTTGGCCATGCCTGGCTTGATGGCCGTTTTTCTGCTAACATTTGTCAATGTCTGGAATGAGTTCATTGCCGGGTATTTGTTGATCGCCCGCAATGATCTGAAACCGGCAATGTTCGGCCTCTACGATTTTTTGGGGCAGAATATCATCAATTTGCAGGTGATCGCGGCCGCCTGTATTTTGATTGCTCTGCCCGTAGTGATCCTCTTCCTCTTTACGCGCCGCAGTTTCTTCAGCGCCATGGTGGAGGGTGCAGTAAAAGGTTGATACACGCTTTTGCCATGACATAAGCTTTGACTTGCTCAACAAGGAGATTGTCCAATGTCGGAACCAAGTTCTGGGCGCCAGCCTCCCCGCGGCTTTCAGCGCCTTTTGTGGCGGGCGCCTGTCTGGTTATATCGTTTACATTTAGGATTTTTGTTGGGCAAGCGCTTCTTGCTGCTGACCCATACCGGCCGCAAGAGCGGCTTACCACGTCAGGCTGTGCTTGAAATCGACGATTATGACGAAGCTACCCGTACCTATCTCGTTGCTTCAGGTTTTGGGCGTAAGTCGGATTGGTACCAAAATATCTGTAAGACACCTGAGGTCGTGATTCAGGTGGGGAACAAGAAGATGAAAGCCATCGCCGAACCGCTTTCGCCGGAGGCATCGGCTGAGGCCATGGTCAAATATGCGCGCGAGCATCCTAAGGCTGCTAAGAATTTGGCCAAGGTGTTAGGTTTCGCAGTCGATGGCAGTGAAGAAGGCTATCGTTCCCTCGCCCGAGAGCATATTCCTTTTGTTGCCTTGCATGTCGTAGACTAACTCAACTTGCTTGCTGAGAATAAAAAACGCCCGCCGTCTGGTGTAGTGCCAAGACAGCGGGCGTTTTTTCGTTCTAAGTGCAAACACGTAAGTTATGAGGGATAGTTGACGTTATTTCCTCACAAATACTTCCTTAAACTGTCATTCTGAACGGCTTTTTAAGGTCAACAAACATCAAAAGGATGCGAATATCAACACGAAAAGGCCCATCGTGGTGCCAATTCTA
>JAADFV010000426.1 GCA_013152695.1 Chloroflexota bacterium
GGCACCGGCCGTGCCTTCGGTAGAGCCCATGAAAACCTTGTCGGAATGCTCGATATGGGCCAAAAGCATGTGCAGATGCGCGGTTTCAGCCGGAACGTCACTGGGTTCCACAATCATGTGGCCGCTGATATCGATGCTCGTGAGGTCGTGTGCGAGCTTGGAAAGATTGTGGTAGTCCTCGAGGGTCGCTTCTCGTCGGCCCTGCTCTAAATCGATGATGAAGGGAGCCCCGTAGCCGGGTGTAAATAGCGTTTGGCCTTCACCCAGGTGTACGTTGCGGGCGGGGTTTCGGGCCTGAATCTCGAAGTGAGACGGCATTGTTGCCAGGGCTTCCATGATCTGCCGTTCGTTGAAGTAGACACGGCTGCCTTCGCTCCTGAAACCGTGTGTTTTGAAGATGTCCAGGGCGGCGGGGAGGGGAAATTCGATCCCCACCTCGGCCAGCAGTTTTAGACTGGTCTGATGAATGCGTTGGAGGTCACGATCCGATAAGGGAAGGAGGGGGTTGGCAGGCATGCGCGGGGGTAGCGGTTTGGGGTAATTGTTAATGGTCGATGGGGAGGCTAGAGGGTCTCGAGATAGGCGTTGATGGCTGCGACTTTGTCGGCAGCGAGGGGCGTCGGTTTATGCGTGTCAAGGATATCTTTGACCGCCTCTGTGAGGAGATCGGGGAGACTGGCATCCAGGCCCTGACCTCGTTCCCAATAGGCAGGAGGCATCCATAGCGCCTCACGGAAGTGCTCGAATGTGTGTTCGTGCGAGGGGAAGTTGTCAACACCTGCATGCACGCGCGCAACATCGTCGATAACATCGGCAGCCAAAGCTTGGGGGGAAAAATCAAGGGGTGCCAGGAGTTTGCGTCCTCGTTCGACCATGAGCCGGGTTAGCACCAACATGCGGGGATCGTAAAGATAACCGCGTTTGAGGTAGCCCATGTCGTGGGCCAAGGTGGAGCGAGTTTGTAGGGCGAGGAGGATGCTTTCGTACGCTTCCATACCCGCCTGGACGTTGGGTTCTTCGGCATCGCTACCGCCGGCATAGCCCCAACTGGGCAGGCCGTAAAATTCACCCAGACCGGCGAAAATGGAGACGGTACGGCCCCATTCCGGGCCGCCGTAGCAGATGGCCGCGGTGCGCATGTCCATGGAAGAAGTGTTGGCACCACTGACGAGACGCGCTCGTTCATTTTTCAGGGTAGCAACCACAAGTCCACCCAGGAATTCGGCATTGGCCTGAGTGACTGCACCTGTGATGGTGACGGGGGCAGTAGCACCACAGTTGGCACCGGCGGCAAAGAGGGTGGGGTACTCGTTTTCGGCCATGAACAGGAGCTTGGCCATGCCCTCCTCGTCGAAATGCAGAGGAGAGATCGGCTCGACATAGGCAACCAATGTGGGCCTGGCTCGTAGTTCTTCCTCACCCCCGGCAACGATCTCGGCAATGCGGTAAGTCTGGCGCATGTCGTCGAAACCGGCAGCCGTGACGACGGCCGGTCGGGAGGTATTCTGGATGAGCTGCGCATAGACAAGGGGATAGACATGTTCGTCCCGGGGCAGAGCCATGGTCATCATAAAGTCGAAGCCCACGGCGTCGGCGACGGTGACATTGGTGGCGACGTCATCCAGTACTGCTGGCCTGATTTCACCCGTGTGGATATCGCGAATCTCGAGAGCATCGGAGCCGGGGCCGAAGTAGGTGCGCCCGGCTTCGAGCAGGATGGAAGGCTCACCCTCACGGCTGAAGAGCTGGATGTGAGCGGAAGTGCGGCGGACTTTTTCTAGGGCCTCGTGTACGAGATGGGCGGGAATGAGAATGCGACCTTCGTCATCTTCGTGAGCACCGGCACTGAGCAAAAGGTCTTTTACTTCGGGATGATCGACTTTGACGCCGGTTCTACTGAGTACAGCCAACGAGGCAGCATGAAGTTGCGCTGCTTGTTTGGCAGAGAGAAGGGGGGTATAGTTCATGATGTGTCAACTCGCCGTGTTATGTGTGCGGCTGGGAGTGGGAGAGGGTAACGGCGTCAGGCGCATCCACGATGCCGGTGGTGCGTACTCACCGGCATCACGGATGCGCCGAAGCATTGTTGTGGTAAGGCGGAAGATGCGACTACACAAACATGGACATGTCGAGCTCTTCGTCTTTGTGGCGGGCATCGGCCAGCTCGCACACCCGTCGCAGTTCTTTGTACATTGCCTCATCCAGAATAGGCTCGGTTTCAGCTTCCAGGAGCTCGATTACGCGTTCGTGAACGCGTTGGCCATGCGTCTTGGCGCCATTGGCTTGCCAGTCTTCCCAACCTTCACGGTTGATGAGTTTGGGCTGCCAGATTTCTTCTTTGAAGCGGGTAAAGGTGTGATCGTGCTCGAGGAAATGACCACCGGGTCCGATTTCTGCGATGACGTCGAGGGCTTTAGTACTGTCGTTGACGGGAATGCCGCGCAGGATGCGTTTGACCATGTCGATGATCTCATCGGCGGCAACCATCATCTCCGGCGAGCTGGTAAGGCCCTGTTCGAGATAGCCGACATCGTGGATCATGTTGCCGCCGGTGAGAGCGGCCGTAGCAATGTTGATCGTGGCCTCCATGGCGGCTTGTTCGTCGTAAAGTTTGGCATCGGAACAGCCAGCCGTTTCGTACATGGGCACGCCCAGCCATTTCGTGATCTGGGTGTAGGCGGCGCTGAGTAAGGCCATCTCCGGGGAGCCGTAGCTGTAGACGGTGGTGAGCATGTCCATGTTGGACATCAGGCCGCCGATGATGAGCTGGGCGCCGGGCCGTCGTAACTGGCTGAGGACGATGCCGAACAGGCTTTCTGTGAGGGCCTGGACGGCCGTGCCTGCCAGGGTGGTGGGAGCAGTGGCTCCGGCCAGAGGACAAGGGGTGTAGACAAAGGGAATGTAGTTGTCGGTGGCAAAGAGGAGTTTCTGCACGACCTCTTGCGAGTGGCTCAGGGGTGAAACCGGCTCGATGTAAAGGGAGAAGATTGGCCCTTTCTTCCATTCCTCTTTCCCACCCACACGAATGTAGGCCATCTCCAACTGATCCCGAACGCCTTCGAGATCGACAGCAGTGATATTGATCGGTTTCGTGGTTTCTTCCAGCATGGCCAGATATTGCCAGCGATCGTAGGTACCGACGGCCGTATCTTGCACGATGCCCAATGACATGTGGAAGTCGATGTTGGGCAGGGCCTGCGCCAGCTTGGCAAAGTTTTTGACGTCTTTGTAGGTGGCGCGGCGCCGTTGTTGGGTGTAGGGATCGATGGTGTAGGGCGTGTCGGAACCAGCGCCAAAATAGATCTGGTTCTTGTAGAGCTCCATGCGATATTTGCGATCGGGGCCTACCACCGTGACTTTACGAGGGAGGGTAGCCAGGGCTTTGTCGACCATCCAGGGGGGAATTTTGACGAGGGCACTGTCTTCCTGCACATCTTCGACGATGGCGCCACCGGCGTGGGCGACATCGACACCTTCTTTTTCATAAACACGTACACCGGTTTCGTAAAGTACCCGCAGGGCCGAGAAGTAAATCGCTTCGATCTCCTCTTCGGTGAGTACTTCGAACACAGGTGAGGCGTGAACATAATAGTTGTTGCGTTTGACTTGCATGGGGGTTCATCTCCTATGGGAGAAGGAGCGCACAGAACGTCGCTCCGCTTGTTGATGGCTATCAGGGCATGAATTGGTCTAACCGGATTTCGCCGCCCGGAGGAATAATGACGAATTCGCTGTCTGCTTTTTCCAGGTCTTGTGCTACCTGAACCAGCTTTTGGATGAACTGATCCGAGCCCAGGATTTCTTCGTAGCGCATGTTCCAGCGCTGGCAGAACTGAGCTACCGCCTCTGCTTGAGAACGATAGTGCTCGAGGTCGTCGCGGCTGTGAGCCACCAACACCAGCCGCTTGTAGTGCTGATATTGCTGGTCGAGAAGCCACAAGGCATCCTCTTCACCATATTTTTCACGGTATTCTTCGTATTCCTTCAGAGGATGACTGCCTGATTCCAGCCAACCTTTGCTCAACCAATAAGTACCTGGTTCTGCCTCGAATTCCTGGTAGTAGCGTTGACGAGAACCTAAAAGCATGGTGATGCAGTCATCGGCCCGGGGCACGAGGAGGGTATGGTGCCGGGCCTGGATACCGGTAATGCCGTTACCACAGAGACCATAACCTAAAATCACAAGGCTAGGCGTCTCGATTTCGTCGAGCAGGCGCTGCACCGAGGCGACGATCTTGTTCGGCGTTCGGTGGAGCCCATAATCGAGATAAGTCACCTGGCTTACGAGGTCAGGCGGCAAGGCTCGGGCCAGCATTTCCTCGAAGACCTGGCAGGCAATGACGACGATAGGTCTTTTTTCAGACATGGAATTCATTCTCTCCGAGGCGGAATCTGTTAGTTGCCGCTCACCAGGCTTTTGCAGAGTTCGACAGCAGAGGGAGCGTTCGATCCATAACCATCAGCGGTAATACGTTCGGCGAATTCGGCATCGACGGGAGCGCCGCCGACGATGATTTTGACTTTGTCGCGCAGGCCTGCTTCTTCGATGGCGCGAATCGTATGTCCCATGGCGCGCATGGTGGTAGTGAGCATGGCCGACATGCCCACGATATCGGGTTGATATTCTTTAATGGCCTCGATGAACTTTTCGGGTGGGGCGTTGAAGCCGATATCGATGACTTCAAAACCAGCACCTTCGGCCATCATGCCCACCAGATTTTTGCCGATGTCATGCAAATCACCCTTGACTGTGCCCAGGACGATCTTGCCGATCAGTTGCGTACCGGCAGCGACCAGCAGGGGCCGTAGAACCTCGAGCCCGGCTGACATGGCATCGGCCGACATGAGGACTTCGGGCACGAACATGTCGCCACGGCGGAAGCGAATACCGACTTCGTCCATGCCGGGAACCAGCCCGTTGTCGAGGATGTCTTTGGGCTCCAAGCCTTTATCGAGCGCGCGGTGCACAAGCTTGGGGATGCGATCGGCATCACCTTCGATTATGGCGGTGGATAATCTTTCATAGAGACTGCTCATAGATCTTCTCCATCAATATGAGTTGAGATGCAGACTTTAGCCGTTATTGCGGACACGCTCTTCGGCTTCTGCCAGGACTTGCTCGATAACTTGTTCGGTTTCTGGTTTGATGGGGGCAGGCTGGTGGGTGGCGAGGATGTCATGCGTGTAGGCGATGACGCGATCACGCATACGGCTACTGCCCATCATTTCCCATTCTTCGTAGTTGCGTCGATCCATCAGCTTGGGATACCAGAATTCCTTCTTGTAATGGCGGCGTGTGTGTTGTTCTCGCAGGTAATGGCCATTGGGGCCGACGTTGTGGATGACTTCCACGGCGAGAGTATCATCATTGACTTCGATCCCGCGGGTGATGCGACGGGAGTAGCCGATGGCTTCGTTCATCATCACTGTTTGGAAGATGGAACCGGTCAAGCCACTTTCGGTATAGCCCACATCATGGCAGAGGTCACCGGCCGTTAGGGCCGAGAAGAAGACGGAGAGGGAGCCTTCGATGGCGGCCTGCTCATCCAGGGTCTTGGAATCGGTGCAGCCGCCGGTTTGCCACAAAGGCAGGCCGACAAAGTGTGCCAATTCTGTGATACCGGCCATCATCAAGGAAAGTTCGGGGGCGCCGTAAGCCAAGATCATGTCGCGCATGTCCATGACGGAGAGAACGCCGCCCATGAAGAAGGGAGTACCGGGGCGCACATGTTGGGCGATGACCAGGCCCATCCACGATTCGGCCGCGGCCTGGATGATGATGCCTGCCGGCGTGATGGGAGCGGTGCCACCGGCGAGGGGGCAAGGCGTGAAGATGACGGGTACACGGTGCCGGGCCGCAAACAGGAGTTTGTTCAGGGCTTCTTCCGTGCTAACGAGGGGAGAGAGAGGCTCGCAGTAGTGGACGTAGTTGGGGCGGAGTTCGAAGGCCTCTTGTCCCCCTGCTTCGGCTACAGCAATGCGATGAATGTCTTCCGCATCATCTTTATCGAACGACCAGGCCACAATGGGTTTGCTGGTATTGGGGAACATGGTGGCAAATTCGTAGCTGGCCGCCAAATCGGGATGCACATCGCTTACGGTGCCCAGCGACTCCACAAAGTCGATGTTGGGGAGAGCATCGCACACTTTGGCAACGATAGCAGCGTCATTGCGCACGTAAGGTCGCCGTTCGAGGGTGTCGATGTCGATAAAGTTTGGGGGGGTGGGGCCAGGACCGAAGTGAGCCCGGCCGGGGCCAATGTGGATGTCGTTGGCAGGGTTGCCATCACGGGCAAAAATAGTGAAACTGCGGGGGGCTTTGTTGAGGGCATCTTTGACGAGGTAGGCAGGAATGCGAACCATCAGGCCATCGACCCAGGCCCCGGCTTGTTTGAGAATGGCTCTCGCTTCTTCATGATGCACTTCTAAACCGGTGTACTCCAGGATGTGAAGGGCACCGTCGAACAGCTCCTGGAGCTGATCATTTGATAGCAATTGAAAGCGAGTGCCGCTGTGAACTCGGTAATTGGCTCTCATAGCTTTCCTCCGGAAAGGAGTGGGGGGTGGAATCGTTTAGTCAGCACCGACGAATTTTTTGGCCAGTTCGACCGCGGAAGAGGCGTTCGAGGCGTAGCCATCAGCGCCGATCTTGTTGGCAAAATCCTGGGTGACGGGGGCCCCGCCGATCATGACTTTGACGCGATCGCGTACACCTGCTTCTTCCAGGGCTTTGATGGTATGTTCCATCGAACGCATGGTGGTGGTGAGCAGGGCTGACATACCAACAATGTCGGGCTCGTATTCTTTGACAGCTTTGACAAAGTCCTCGGGCGGGATATTTTTACCCAGGTCTTTGATCTCGAAGCCGGCACCTTCGGCCATCATTCCCACCAGATTCTTACCGATGTCATGCAGGTCACCTTTGACCGTGCCGAGCACAATCTTTCCCACCATCTGCACGTTGCCTTCAACCAGCAAGGGGCGTAAGATGTCCATCGCCGTTTGCATGGCGCGGGCAGAGCGTAAAACTTCTGGGACAAACATACGACCGGCCCGGAATTCGACGCCAACATAGTCCATACCGGGCATGAGGCCTTCGTTGAGGATGGTCTCGGCGTTGAGGCCATCGTCTAGAGCGTCATCGGTCAGGTCGCCAATTGATTTGACATCGCCGTCGATCACGGCCTGCGAAATCGAGGATAAAATGTCACTCATGTCGTGTTCCTCCAAAATTTGAGAAAAGGTTGGGCTGAGGAGTGTTAGGCAGACTGGGCAGCCTGGCGCTTGCGGTAGGCCTGAATCCAGCGCATGCCGTATTCGTCGCGACCCATTGTCAGGTCGGCTGCCAGGATAGCAATGGCTACTTCGCGTACCATGGGATTGGTGATGGGGCAGGTGAGTCCGGCATGAATGGCCATGGCAATAAAGGTGGCATTGATGTATTTACGATCGGGCATGCCGAAGGAGATATTGCTGGCGCCCATGGTGATGTTGACACCGAATTCTTTGACGATGAGCTCGATGGCATCGAGGGCAATGCGACCGGCGTTGTGATCAGCGCCCATGGTCAAGGCAAGGGGGTCGATGGCGATATTTTCGGGACCGATGCCCATCTTGCCGGCCCGCTCGATGATCTTGGCAGCGACGGCCAAACGTTGTTCGGGGGTTTCGGGGATGCCATCGTCATCCATACACAGGCCAATCACGGCAGCGTTGTGCTCTTTTACCAGGGGTAGCACGTTATTGAGCGAACGCTCTTCGCCGTTGACGGAGTTGACCATGGCTTTGCCTTCGTACATTTCCAGGGCGGCAGCAATGGCATCGGCATCGGCCGAGTCGATGCAGAGGGGAACGTCCGTAACTTCCATGACGGTGTTCATCAGTTTTTTCATGAGGGCGGGTTCATCGGCGCCCGGAACACCGGCATTGATGTCGAGGATGTGAGCACCAGCAGCCACCTGATTGATGGCATCTTGGCGCACGATGTCGAAGTTGCCTTCACGCAATGCCGCCAGCACCGCCTTACGGCCCGTGGGGTTGATTCGTTCGCCGATGATGACGGTGGGCTTGTCGCGATTGATCTCCACGGTCTTGCTTGCCGAAGAGACGATTGTGGTGAGGTTTTCGGTCATAATCCTTTCTCCTGAGTGGTTTGAGTAGAGGGGCTAGGCAGCATGAGAGAGCTGTTGTTCAGCCTGACGAATAATGGCATCAATGCCTTTGCTAATATCGTTGGGTAGGGGTTGGGGATGGTGGGTATCGAGGATGTGTTGCACTCGCTCTACAGCACGTTCGCCTAGTGTTTTGGCGCCCGCGCCGAGCCAGCCTTCGTAGTTGTCTCGTTCGAAGAGGGAAGGGTACCAGCGTTCGCGAAAATGTTCAAACGTGTGGTCTGTATCGATGAAGTGGCCGTCTGGGCCGATTTGATCGATGAGATCGAGGGGCAGGGTTTCATCGTTGATCTCCACGGGCTGTACCAGATGCTTGAGCCAGCCCAGGATTTCGTTGCAAATGACAAGCTGAGCCAGCGAGCCCGTGAGCCCGGAATCGAGGTAGCCCAGGTCGTGCACAATGTTGCCACCCACCATGATGTCGGTGGCGAGGGTGAGTGCCGCTTCGATACCTGCCTGTTGGTCGACAATTTTAGCGTCACTGACACCGGCCAGCGAGAACATCGGTAATCCCAACCAGTGCACAAAATCTGCGGCCAGCATACGTTTATCGGGATCGGCGTAGGGCTGTACGGTTGTGCGCATGTCCAGCATGTTACCTCCCCAACCCGGCATGATGAAGGGCGAACCTTCATTGTTGAGCTGGCTGAGGACGAGTCCGGCCAGGGCTCCAGCCTGGGCGACGGCGAGGGCGGCGATGGGCGTGACAGGAGCTGTCATGCCGCCCTGGGTGGATGGCACGTAGGCGTAGGGAAGGCCTCGCCCCGAGAGGTAAAGGAGCTTTTGCAGGGCTTCTTCGTTGTGTACGAGGCCGGTAGTAACGTTGACATAACATGCGGCTATGGGCTTCTCTTCCAGGGCACGAGGTCCACCGACGACCAGCTCGGCCATGTGCACCACATCGGGGATGCTGCTGAAGTCAGTCGTGACGTACATGATCGGCTTGTCGGTATTCTTGAGCATGGTGGCCATGGCATAACGATCGATCATGTGTTCGTCAACATCCCACGGCATGAACATGCACATGACAAAATCGACATTGTCCAAGGCATCGGCAACCCTCATTCCCTCCTCAATGTCCTGGACGACAGCGCGACGTCGTTCATCAGTACGATGATCAATCACATACAGACAATCGGAGCCAGTGCCAAAGTAGCTTGTGTAGCCCGACACCGGCATTGCCGCTTCTCCGTAGCGATTGTACAGTGTCACCTCTTTGGGAGCAGTTTTCAGGGCCTGTTCTACCAGCTTGCCAGGGATGCGTACCCTGTTCCCATCGCTGACGGCAGCGCCAGCTTTTTTAAGTAGATTGATCGCCGTTTCTTCGTAAAGAAATACGCCGGTACGTTCCAGGACTTCCAGGATTCCGGCATAAAGGCGCTCGCATTGACTGTCGGAAAGACGGTGACAATGGAGCGGGCCTGGATGCGCGGACTGATCATTCTCCATGATTGAGCCTCCACAATGGGCAAAGTGCGGGAAATGAAGCGGAAAAATAAAAAGAGCAGCCCGGCTAATGCGGTGCTGCTCCTCTCCTCGGAGGTACACATCTTTGTGTGGACAATGGCGGATGGTCTGGCTTGGTCGTATGAATGACCTCACAGTTGCGGGACAGCGCCGGATTTCCTGAAATCAAGTCGGTCACCGGTCTTCATCCTCGACAGGGCCTGGGGTGAGCCGCTGCTGGCCCCCAACACATCATGGGTGGGGGCGCCATTGCCAAATATGAAACTGATATATCACGAGATTATCACAGCGATGAGGAAATGTCAATTCCCTTGTGCTAAAGATTCCATTCGCGCCAAAGCATGAACCATACTAATTCTGTACAAGTGTTAACGGTGAACTTGCTCGAAGCACCGGCCAAGGAAGGGAGGTCGTCTCCTCTCCTTGACACCTTCCTTCTTACCTCTCGCGTAACTTATTGACGATTTGGTAGTCTTTGTTATAGGATATATCTACATAAAATCGGGACTGGTTTGCTCCCTCAACCTCTTTCCCCCACAGGAGGCGTTCAAATGGATCACCGCTCATTGTTTGTTGCCAGCAGCCTGTCCGCGCGTCGCGTGGTTCAGTTTGGGCTTGTCCTTGCCCTGGCTCTGCTTTTGTTTGTTACGATCACATTGCTGCGGGCGACTCCTCTGACCGCGAATACACAGCTCTCTCCTCTGGCTCCGGCGCAAACTGGCTGTATCGAAGGACAGGTGATCGACGATCAGCATGTGGGCTTGCCCGGTTGGGTGGTACATGCTCGTCCGGCCAATGCTGCCACCCCTGTTCTCACCGACACCACCGATGGCTTCGGCTTCTATCGTTTCGATAATCTCGCTGTTGGGGATTGGACTTTTTGGGTGGAGGTGCAGACCGGTTGGGCGCCAGTGACGCCTACCGAATTTACGGTGACAGTTACTGACGATCCTACCTGTCAATACACACGCTTCAAATTTAGGCAGGCCACCCCCACGCCCACACCAACCCCCACCATCGGTCCGGCCACCCGCATTCGTGGCCATGTTTTGCTCGATACCTGTGCCGATCTCGTGCCTATGCCCGATGTTGCTTTGGATGCCTGGATGAGCGCCGCCCCCGATAGTTTAGACACGCTGTTGCAATCGCGCACATCCGAGGCCGACGGCTTCTGGAATTTCCATTTGTTGCCGCCTCCTGCCCCATACTACCACGTTATCCTTAATCCTCCCGCGGGATATGATATCTGGAGCACATCTGCTCCCGAAGGAGTTGTCGTGGCGCCAGACCATCTTCGCTTTGACAACCCAGCCCTCGAGGTCTACGAAGACAACCTCTTCGTGTTGCGAGAATCGGGAGTTGTCTGTGAGACGCCCACACCCACACCTACACCCACGCCCTTACCGGTCGGTTGTGTTGAGGGTTACAAAGTGGATGACCAGCACGTCGGCTTGCCCGACTGGGAAATCCATGCCCATCCCGTAGGCAGTCCCAATCCCGAATTGGTGGCCACCACCGATGGCACCGGCTACTTCCGCTTCGATGACGTGCCGGTGGGGGACTGGAATTTCTCTGAGGTCATGCAGGAGGGGTGGGAACCGGTCACTTCACCTTCCTTTGATGCCTCGGTTCCTCCCGGACCTGAGTGCATCTCGATTCGCTTCAAGAACCGGCAACTACCCCCCACAGCCACACCCACCCCGACCCTGACGCCCACACCGACCAACACGCCCACGCCTACGCCCACGCCGACAGCTACACCGACTCTGACGCCCACACCCACGGCCACTCCAGACAGCCTTTACAGCTACTTCCCCTTGATGCTGCAGCCGGGAGACTTATGCGATATCGGGCGGCTTCAGGTGGAGATATACAGCACATTCTACAGTTTCCCTCTGCAGCCGGATGGTAACGTCAAATCTGTGCGGCCTCTGCCCTGGCAACTACCAACAGTCTTCCGTGTTGTCAACTACGAGGGGCCCATCATTTGGACGCAATACCAGCCGATCTACGTCAAACAGGAAGGCGGAAGCGAGTTCATTTATCCCGGTGGCTATGCCGGCGCCGAATTCAGTCTCTTTGTCAAGACAAATTGCGGCGACCTGGCCGTCGAAACTGAAATCGACGATCCTACACCCACTCCGACGGTCGTTCCTACCACCCAGCCTACGGCCACACCGCAGCCTGCCGGCTGGATTACGCTGCTCAACGATGATTTCAGCGGGGATCTCGCTGCCTGGCAGCTAGAAGGCACACCAACCTGGGGAGCAACCACCTGTCGTAGCGCAGATGGATCGCCTGTGCTTTGGCCGGCCGCGGCCGGGCCGGGCGCCTCAGTCCCTTGTGACGACAATTACCCCAATAATCTCGAATCATGGCTGATATTCGGCCCCTTCGATTTGAGCGATGCCACGGCGGCCGAGGCAGACTTTAGCTATTGGCTACGCACTGAATTGGATTACGACTTCTTCGAGTGGTTGGCATCCTCCGACGGTGTCCGTTTCTACGGGCGACAACACAGTGGCGACACCAACGGCTGGGTCGAGAACAGTCTCGATTTCAGCGCTGTGCCCGGCCTCGGCGATGTTCGGGGTCAGTCCTCAGTCTGGTTCGCCTTTGTTTTCGAAAGCGATGATTCGGTCACAGATCAGGGTGTTTTCCTCAATAACGTACGCCTGCGCAAGTACGTTGGCGGTGAACCACCGGCCAGCCAGGCTTCCTCGCCCCAAAAGCCGGCGGCAGCCGCTGTGATGCGTATCCTTCAGCGATAAATCAGCCATTTTCTTCAACGCTGACTCAGCCCGATCGATTTGCGGTCGGGCTGAGCCATTCCATCCCTCAATGCGCACGCTTACGATTCTTGCTCTGTCGCTGGGATTGGCTTTGCTGGTAGGCTGCAGAACAGAGCCGGCCGCGATACCGGCAACAGCCCTACCCCTCCCACATGCACCTGTCCCTACCGCTCTCGCCGCTGCCAGCCAGGAAGTCGTTGTCGTACAGCGCCTGGACCTGCGCAACAATGGACCCGGTCGCCCCGCTCGCCAGAATCTGTGGGTGGCCCTGATTAAAGATGATGCTCCCTATCAGCAGGTTCTCACACGCCGTATCGCGCCTGCTGACTATCAAATTGTCTACGACGAGTATGGCAATCAATATGCCGAATTCGATTTCTCAGAAATGCCGGCCGGGAGCAAAATTACGGTCGAGTTGCGTTATGAACTGCTTTTGCAGGCACAACGTTTCGACCTGAGTGAGTGCCGCGGGCCCCTTCCCTCGATCGAGACCCAGGCCGAGCTCCACATCGAATCGAGAAATCCTCAGATCAAGGCCTTGGCGCAAGAATTAGCAGCCGAGCAAGCAACGGCTTGTGCCAAGGTGCGTGCATTTTACGATTATATCGGCGACACGCTTATTTACGCGTACAACGGTCGTTCCTGGGGGGCACAGGCGGCTTTGGGAGAAATGGGCGCCGACTGCACCGAATTCAGCTCTTTGCTGATTGCACTCAGCCGTGCTACGGGCATTCCTGCTCGCTATGTCGAGGGATTGGTGTATCTCACCGGAGCCGAAGCAGGACTGGCCCGCACCGAGCATGCCTGGGTCGAGGTCTACCTGCCCGGCGTAGGTTGGGTACCCCTTGATCCCACCCTGGGGCGTACGGCTTTCTCGCGCGAGGCTTACTTCGCGCAAATGCCGGCCAACCACATTGTCGTAACGCGCGGTCGCAATCCCTCGACCTTGCGCGGTGCCAGCTATTGGACGCATCTCTACTGGCCCGGTAACAGCACGAAAATCGTGGTGGAGGATATGGGTTGGGTGGTGGAGAGTAAGATGGGGGGCTGAGAGAGAAAGTGTGAGGGGAGAGCAGGGTTACGGTGTTGCCAAAACCGGCCCTTCCTGGCACAGCAGACGGCCCTCGTGCTCACAGGAACCGCAGAGTCCCAGACCGCAGCGCATATAGGCTTCCCACGACAACTGCGCCGGGATGCGATGCTTCCGCGCCAATGCAGCTACGGCTTCGAGCATAGGGCCGGGACCACAGGCAAAAACACTATCCACCTTGCTCTGCCGCAATAATGGTGCCATCAGGTCTGTGACGAGGCCTTTCTCGCCGGCACTA
>JAADFV010000427.1 GCA_013152695.1 Chloroflexota bacterium
GGAAAATCCGTCGCCAGAATTAGACCTCCGGGAGGTGGCGATGAAACGTTGCATTTTTCGCAAGGTCTGGCTGACAAGGGAACCAGCTTCAACACTGATCCTTGCTGCCACCTCCCGGAGGTCATGCTTGCTATCGTCGGGGCGCGTTCGCCGCATCATGGATGCGGCGCAATTTCCCGCCACAAGGTCCCTAATGGCGACGATCACCGGCTATCAACTAAAAACTATCGACCAAACAAAAAAGGGACGGCCTCGGTGAGGCCGCCCCTGTATTCATTCTGGCGATCCTGTGCACGACTTAGCGCATGATGAAGGGAGCGAAAATCGTCGATGTTGTTTCTGGCTGGGGGAGGGAATAACCTGAGAAGATGGGCCCAAAGAACTCACCATCCGGCACACTTTCTAGTTTGTACCAGTAGCTTCCATCTCCTTCAACGCTGATGTCTATCCATTGATAGCTTGCCCCCATTTCGTTGTTTTCGGCTTGGATGAGCGGAGAGACAGGCTTGTAAGTTCCATCTGCGCCTAAGGATCGCCAGACGATGAACCCGGTTTGATTCGTTTCACGGGCCGTTGTCCAATTGAGCTTGATGCCCTGGGAAGACTGCTGCACCGTAAACGAGGCAAGTGAAATATTTGTGGGATTGATATAGCCAACTGAGGCGTCACTAACTACTTCATCGATACCAACGGTCACCTCCTGTGTGGTGGGGCCTGTGGGGGTAAAGCCCGGGATAAGGGAAGGGGTTTTGAGAGTATAAGTTCCGGGAACGAGGGAATCAAAAGTGTATGCACCAGCGCTGTCACTGAGCACCGTTACCGAATCGAATGTATCGAGATTGGTCAAAGTGACAAGTACGTTGGCAATGCCGATGGTTTCATTGGTGTCGTGGACACCATTACCATTGCTGTCGATGTAAATGACACCGGTGACAGCGCTGTAGACCAGGTTACCGAAATCAAGGGCACCATTGGCCAACGAGGAGACGCCGCCGCTGATGGTGGTACCGTAGATGGTTGGGGTTGTGACCATAAAGTCGGCAGGAAGTGTCTCGACGACCAGGTAATCTCCATCCTGTAACTGGCTAAACTCGTACAAACCGTTGAGACCGGTGTTTACACAACTCAGTAGGGTATCGGCGGTGTCCAGGACTCCCAGCGTAGGGGCGTCTTGATAAAGGCACACCTGAATATTTTCGATGCCCTGCTCAGCAGTATCCTGCACACCATTCTCATTCCAGTCATAGAAGGCGACGCCTTGCAGGAGGCCGGTTCCGCCGGGCAGAGGTAAGGCTGCAGCTACTGCGGCCCCAGCATCCACGAGTCCATGACCCGTGTAGTAGTCGATGACCTGAGGATCGGCGGCTTGCGTATTACTCTCGATGAGAGTCCGCACTTCACTTTCGGTCAGAGCCGGATTCACACTGAGCATCAAAGCCGCTAAACCTGCAACGTGCGGTGAAGCCATGGAAGTACCACTGCGGAAGCCGTATGTGCGTCCGGTACCGGCCCATTCTGTGCTATAAATGCTCGAGCCGGGAGCAACCACGTCGACGTTTGGGCCATAGTTTGAATAAGTGGCCAAATCACCGGTTGAAGTTACGGCACCGACTGAAATAACATTGTCGTACACAGCAGGGTAGAAGGGAGTATCGGTGCCGCTGTTACCGGCTGCAACGACGACCACGGCGTTATTCGCCGTAGCGTAGTTTACGGCATCGCGTAAAACGGTGGAATCTGCACTTCCGCCCAGGCTGAGATTTATAACTCGTGCACCTTGATCGACAGCCCAGGTTATGCCAGAGGCTACATTGCTCCACCAGCCACTACCCGTGCTATCCAGCACTTTGACCGGCAGCAAACTGGCCCGGCCAGCGATTCCTACCATGCCGATACCGTTGTTGATACCGGCAGTGGCAATACCACTGACGTGGGTACCATGGCCATGATCATCACTGGGGTCACTGTCATTGTTGACAAAGTCCCAGCCGGGAACGATCCGCCCCGCAAATTCGGGGTGGCTGGCATCAAGACCTGTATCGATGATGCCGATAATGACTGAGGGATCGCCCAGCGTATAGTCCCAGGCCACAGGTGCATTCATCAGTTGGGGGCCGTAGACCAGGCTGAGATTGTTGTAATCGGGGTCGTCAGGGGTTAAAACAATCGACACGCGGCCGTCAGGCTCGAGAAAACGTACATCAGGATTCTCGGTGATCTCTGCTTGGGCTGCACGCGCCGTAACCGCCGGGACTTCGACCACGGCAAATTTTAATTTTTCATCGATACGAATGATTTGAATACCCGTACGACGACTCAAATCGTATAACCAATCAAGTTTTTGGGTGTCCTCGAGTCCAACAATCATACGCTGGCCTTTCCCGACCTGTTCTGCCCCAGGACCAGCAGCATAAAGTGGCTGGGCACTTAAGACCAACATGAATATGATTGATATTGCTGCAAAAACTATCCAATACCAAAGTTGACTTCTCGCTCGTGCCTTCATTTCTACTGCCTCTTACTTGCTAGATGATGGATTCTGTAACATCATCAAAGCAACTCGCTACCAGATGATGGACTACTCTGGTACCATCATAGCAACAAGAGGCATGTAAATCTATGAGCGCATAATAAGCCTGCAGTCAACTTTTGTGCGATTTAGTGCGTTTTTCAGCGAATTTCGTTTTTTCCCTAAGATTATTCGTCTTCTGCCAGCTCTTCACTGGTTTTAAGACGATATCCCACGCCCCGCACTGTCACAATGATATCAAGTGGCCTGCCTGCAGCTTCGTTCAACTTGTTGCGCAACGAACGCATTAAGGGCCGCAGTAGATTCCCCGCCTGTATGTGGTCCGTGCGAAACTCATGGGTCTCGGTCACCAGATCCACATGTTCATACACCTTTCCCGGTTCACGCAACAAAGCTTGTAGCAACTTGAATTCGCGCACTGACAATGATACGGGTTCACCATCTACCCACGCCTGAAACGAATCTAAATCTAACTTGATGGGTCCGTGTTCCAAAAGTCCCTCATTGTCCCCCACCGGTTTCGTCACCGCCCCCATCAACACCTTAGCGCGAAGTAACTTTCCCCGTACACTGGCCAAAAGATCATCCGGATCCACCGGCTTGATCAAATAATCATCAACTCCTAATTCTTTACCGTACCGAACATCGCTATCCATGGCACGGCCTGTAAGCAAAAGAAAAGGAATCGCCACCCATTCTGGATTTTGGCGGACGCGCTCGAGCAGTTGATAACCATTCATTTTAGGCATGGCTACATCCGCGATAATTAAATCGATATGACTCGATTCCAGCAAGGATAGAGCCTTGAGGCCGTCTGAGGCAGTTAACACCTGATAACCTTCAGCCTGCAAAGTTAGTGTAAGCCCCCTCACCAGGGCTGCATCATCATCTACAACGAGAATTGTTTCTTGCGACATTGCCAATCTTCCATGATGGAGGGAAATAATACAGAAATGACAGATTTTTGCTTCGTATTGCAAACAACCGAGTACATTACAATTATAGTCCATTATGTGCAATTCGACAATTGTCCTGTTTCAAGCTCGAACAATAGCTCGTGGTAGGTAGCTGGGAGTCATTTCTGGCGCAAAAAGATGCACTACCAGGCAAAAAGACTGCTTGATAGGAGATATTTGTTGCCGGCAACAGTCCTCGACTCGCCTCTGAAACAACCGCCCCTTCTTCACTCGGTGATAGGCTGATCACTTTTCTTCATGTCTGGGTGTATAATATCTGCACAGAGTATCCGCTTTCAAGCAAGAGTGATGGGTTAACATTATGCTTCACAGAAATCATCTCATCCCCCTCCTGATCAGCTTACTTTTGCTAGCTGTCCTCCCGGCCTGGGCCCAACCTCCCCAACCATCCCTTCTCATCCTGGCTCCAGGCCGCACCGAGCACGAATTGACAGCCTTACAAACACTCCCATCACTCCCCCTGGCGCGGCTTACAATCGAAGGTGAAGAATGGGTTTTACTTCGTCTCGACCCCCAACAGCAACAAGCCTTTATTGTCAGCAACCCTGAGGCCTACACCATTGCCAGGGTGGAACCAGGTCAGAGTCTTTTTCTTACAGACGAAACCTGGCCCCCCGAAGCCGACCTCCCTCAAGGAGCAGACATCCTGTGGCAGCAGCCACCTTACCAACTCCTTAGCCTCACTCGCAGCCAAGCAGAATATCTCTCACGCCAGGGACGCCGGCTCATTCCCCTCGATACGCCGATCTCACTCCGCCTTTCCGCACAAACCTTCGCCCCCCCGCCCACAACCCCTGATCCTACCATTGCCCAGCTTATAAACCGCTTGCAGTCCTCAGCGATCAGCGCCTGGGACCAGAAACTCAGTGGGGAAAAATGGATAACCATCGGGGATAACGAATACAAACTGACATCACGCTACTCGTGGTCATCGAATGGACGACGCGCTGAACGTTATGTCTACGAACGACTCCGTGCTATGGGTTACGATGCTTCCTATGCCCCCTACACGACACCCTACAATGACACCTGGCGCAATGTCGTCATCGAAATTCCTGGCTCGGTCGAGCCCGACAAACTCGTGCTACTGGTCGCCCATCTCGATAGCATTTCGTTTCCCTTAGATAATGCTCCCACCCAGGCTCCGGGCGCAGATGACAATGCGACCGGTAGCTCTTCCCTCCTCGCCATTGCCGATCTGCTCAAAGAGCAACATTTTTACTACACCCTCCGCCTCGTCTGGTTTACGGGTGAAGAATTTGGTTACTGGGGCTCGAAACCGTATGTCAAAGACCTGGCAAATCACAACGCCCAGGTCATTGCTGCCATCAACATGGATATGTTCGGTTACGATGGTGATCAGGATCAGGTGATGGAAATTCATACGGGCACATTACCCGTCAATAATCAATTGGGAGATTATCTGACCGCAGTCAACCAGCTTTATGAGCTAGGATTGACCATTGAACGCAAAACTACCACGGCCAGCAGATTCAGCGATCACCGTAGTTTCTGGGATAACGGCTATCCTTCGCTCCTGATGATCGAAAACTTCTTTGCCGATACGGAGGAAGACCCTCACCCCCGTGATCGAAACCCCCAATACCACAAGGCGGGCGACAAAATTAACCTGGTCGATTTCGATTATGTCACGCGTATTGCCCGTATGGGCCTAGCGGCCGCCCTCCATTTAGCGAAACCGGTATCGCTCGACGATCTACCTACCCCAACCTCGACCCCCACAGCTACGATCACGCCCACCCCCCTACCCCTGGCCTGCAGCCAGCTCATCGAGAACGGGGGTATGGAAGAGAACAGTGTTTGGACTTTCGGAAACACACCTCGCCAGGCCGATTATAGCGAAAATCAGGCACACAACGGGCGCCGTAGTCTTCGCAGCGGCGTTCTCCCCAATACCAACAATGTCACTTCCCATTCCAGTGCCTACCAAAATTTGGTACTTCCCTCGGGAAATGACACCATCACTCTCGAATTTGCCCTCATGGCCGACGGCGCCGACGCCAATGACTATACCGAAATCCTCCTCTTACGCCCTGATTTTAGCGTCCTACGCCTTCTCTGGCGAGATCGCCCCCAGACCGACGGTTGGGAAATTCGCCGTTTTGACCTATCCAGCTATGCCGGGCAATCGCTCATCCTCTACCTCAACACCTACAATGACGGCAGTGATGGCCGTGCCTGGGCCTATTTCGATGATGTCAGCGTCATCAGCTGTCGCCCCACTACAGCTACAGCCACACCTACTCCGTTTCCTACAGCGACACTCACACCCACACCTACAGCGACTCCTACCCTGACCGCGACCCTCCAACCCTCTCCCACCCTCTCGAATTCTTTGACACCGACGCCAACACAGACTATCACGACGACGGCCACCCCCACGCCGACGCCGACCACTACCCTCACGCCGACATCTACCCTGACCACCACAACCACGCCAACGCCAACTGTGACCGCCACAGTCACGCCAACACCCACTTCAACGCAGCCCTCATGCCAGGAGCAACTCATCAATCCTGATTTCGAGGACACAGAAGGCTGGATCTTTGCCGATACAGCCAGTCGTGGTGGGTACACGCGACGGGAAGTATATCATGGCGAGCGCTCCTTACGTCTGGGGTTGCTTCCCTCAGAAGCCGCCCTCCAAGCACCCCAGACGGAAAGTAATCTCCTGGGAGAAATCGCACCGCTGGGTGCAACTTACTCTACGGCCTATCAGCATGTCATTCTCCCTGCCGATGCCGAAACCATTTACTTACAGGGATGGTACTGGCCGCAAAGTGAAGCTGCCAGCGGTGATTGGCAACGCATCCTCTTGCTCAAACCCAGCACTTACAGACCCCTCGCCCTCCTGCACGATGATCTTCAAAACAATGCCGGCTGGCAGCCCTTTACCTATGACCTCAGCACCTATCGCGGCCGAGAAATCGTCCTCTACTTTGAAGTGTACAACAACAGTACAGGCTCTGCTCAGCGCACCTGGATGTATGTCGACGATCTCCACCTCACTGCTTGTCGCCAGGGGACAGCCACACCCACCCCTACCCTGGCCCTTGATCAGCCTCTCTTCCTGCCCCTGCTCAACTTCCTGAATTCCGTTCCCGCTCTTCCTGAATAAGCTGATGATAGGCTTCAAGCCAATCGGCAAAATCACTCTTTCGCTGCTTTTGTCGAAGCGCCGCCTGGGCTTCACGGTAATTCTCGATACGATGGAAGATATCGGCCTGTACACGGTCGGGTTCTGGGACAAAGCGAAATACAACGAGGCCCTCGGCGGCGGCTGTTTGGATAAGAACGTCACCGTAGTTCAGGAGAAAAGCCAGAGGGCCCGGTTTGCGAAACTCTACATTCTGCACCCGCTCCAATGACATAATCGTACGTTGTTCATCGAAAATGAAGGGTTTCTTCTCGATGTGTTCGATCCGCTGATCCGAAACAATGTACAAATCATTGATCCAATCAATCCAGTTCCACCACAACCAGCCACCACCAAAAAAGAGCATAATCGTGGCAACAGCCGCTAAAACCAGGCGGTAAGTCTGAGAAATGTCTCCGAAAAACAGGCCAGTTGCTGCTATAGCCAGTAAAAAGATGCAAGCCAGGGTAAATAGGAAAGGAGGTGTGATCGTCCCCAGCAGGCCCAACCAGTGTTTCCGCCATATCAACTCATTCCCAGATTGCTTCTGTAAACCCAGAAGACGATTGAAGGGAAGCCGGCTCGTCAACGATCGTCTGGGAGCCTCGCGGTGGACCTCCTCGACCAAGGCCCGATGATCCAGGCGTTCTTCTAGACCCAGATGCAAACGCTCCTGCAACTGCCGGCGAATTGTTTCTTCATTCTCGGTCAGGGCCCCCGCCTTAGCGCGCATCATCTCATCCGAAATCAATTGCAGCACTGCCTCGGCGTTGGGAAGATAGTCGAATTCAATCTGGCCAGCATCAGCCGCGGTTTCGATCTGCAGATGCCCATAGCGCAGAATTTGCGCCCAAAATGGACGTTCGATATGCAAGTCCTGAATCTTATCCAGTGGTGCCGATAGTCGCTTCTCAGAAAAGAAAACTATCTTTTCCTGGTGTGCGATCCGGCGCGAGGTCACGATATGAAAATCATTGAGATAATCGAGGATAACCCAAAAACCTATCGGCACCGGAAAAAGAGCAACTATCAGAATTTGTACGTACCAGGGCGGCGGTGTAGCAAACTTATCGATCAATAAGTCCAGAATCAACAACAGGATAAAAGCGATGATAATGAACATGAGATTGCGCAGGAGGACAATCCAGTGGCGGCGCTTTTTGCACAGAATCACTTCCCCATCTTCCTGCCAATCAAAAACACGTTCAGCATTTTGCAAACGCTGTTGCACATCGTAGCTGAGGAATAGTCGGTTATTGATATGAGGATGCGCCTCTAAAAACAGAGCGAAATCCTTGCGGTGAATACGCAACCAATCGGTAGCGCTAGTGGTTTCGACTGTAGCAGTAGAGGGATCACCCAATAACAACGAAGCTTCACCAAAGGCCGAACCGGGTGACAAAGCTTGCGGAACCGGTTGTTTTGTCGTTGCATCTACCGTAATGGCCACAGCTCCGCCTTTAACCAAGACATAATAATAATTATCAGGCTTATTCTGACGGACAATGGTGCGATGAGGAAGATTGAAGTGCAACTGCATGGTAAAGCCGGCAAGATGCGCGATTTCCTCAGGACGCAAACGGTGAAACAACGGCGTCTTGCTAAGAATGGCGGGAACGTCGATCGGTGAGCGTAAAAATTGCTCGAGATCTTGATGATGTTGTCGAGCGATATCCTTCAACGGCTCGGCAGGGATGATGTAATAGTAACAAATGCTGTCACATCGGACTGTAGTAAGGTGTCGACGTCCGGTTATGGCAGAGTGCTGCCCCAGGACGGCACCGGCGCTGGCCCACGCTACAGGTCGATTAGGCTGTTCGATACGCACACGCCCTTGCCGTAGCAAGACAATCTCATCTCCCGGCTCACCCAACTGAAACACGATGTCGCCACGTCTCCCTTGACGAATGATAACGATGTCGCTTAGCCATTTTACCTCGAGATCAGTCAGTTGGGAGAGATAAGGCGAAGCACGCAAGTGTCCGATCACTTCGCTACGGTCAAATTGGCTGGCAAGATGGGGATATTGGGCGCGTAGTTGAATGAGGATACGTTTGTCGAGAACGAGTACACGGGTCAAAGTTTTAGCGGTCGCTGTCCCCAGCTGCCCCTCCAACGTATCTAATTCCAACCGGCCCAACACATCATTTGCTCGTAACGTATATTTCAAATGTAGACCGTCACCCTCGCTACGGTGTTCCAACTCTACTGACCCGGACAAAATCAAGTAGACAAACTGAATGGGATCCCCTTGCTCGAAAATGACCTCTCCAGGCCGAAAACTCAGCTGTTCATCGACACGGATCATCCTCAGGGCATTGACGTCCAATCCCTGAAAAATCGGAAAACGTTGGAGGATGGGGCTGAAATCAACCGACGGAGCGGCCATATGTTTGGCGATAACGAACTCTAGGCGATAACTACTGTCGAATTATACCATAGGAGGATGTCTTTGACGTGGTATGTGTCGTGGTAACTACATTTCAGATGCTAGGCCGCATCTCATCAGTCAGAGCGCGAAAGCTTCACCACAGCAGAAGCAACACACTGCAAAGGGACTCAGTACCGGCCACGACCATTACGACCCGTTCTCTTTTTCCACGACAACCCTTTCCTGGCTCAACTCAGGGGCTGCTGCGCGGCGAGAAACGTCCCAGGCCCGTGCTATGAGCGCCAGAGGAGCGGTGATAAGTGTCGTTACGAGAAAACCCAAGAAAAACACCACAGCTACGCCCAAAGCCTGAGCCTGCAATTGTCCCCCGTCAGCTTCCCAGCCAGCCGCCGGAAAGAGACCACTCACGCCCTGCCCACTTACTCCCAAATAAGAAGTCAGGCCCACGCCATTCCATCCGGCACCGCTGCTGCCGTCAGCAAAAAGTCCCAGCGCCAACAGGCCCAACATGGCAGGAATGCCGAATGTGGCCAACAATGCTCCGGGATCACGTAAACGCAACCAGGAAGAAAGGACATAAGTAAAAAAGACGAGGAGCAGACCGGCAATCAGACCCACACCAATGGCGGTAAGTGGTGAAACAAAGGGAGCAATGGCCAGTCCCGACACCCAACCTGCAGCTACACCCCGTGCTCCCTGGAGGGGATCGGGGTGATTGGCGACAAACCAGGTGTAAAAGAGGGGGGCCGCCGCTCCCCCCGCCGCTGCCAACAAACCGTGGAGCACTGCTCGCACCGCCGAGAGCTGGGTCCAGTCATGTAAAGGTGAGGCCAGCACCCAGCCCACCGATCCCACGATCACCATGCCTGCCCCGGTTACAGCCAACAATGGTAAATGCACTGGCGGAAGTTCTTGGGCTTGTCTTGATGGCTGTAAGCGCGGCAAAAAGATCAGGATCGCAGCCAGAGTAACACTTCCTCCCAGCAAAAACAGCGAAGCTCCGCCTACATCAACAAAACCATGACCGGCACCGATATTATCCCCCAAACGACTAAGCCAACCCCCACCGTCTACCCAGTTGCCCAGCAAGGGATAGCCCACCGCTGCTACCAACAGGCCCACTATGGCGACCACGATTCTGGGCGCCCGGCCCCGCAGAGCCAGCAAAGGAAGTAAGGTAGCCGTAGTTACCCAGGGTAAGGTGGTCAGGAACAAAAGGTAGGCGACAGGAGTCTGGGCTTGATGCAAAGCAAAGCCAGTAGCTCCCGCCATCCCCCAAGTGCTACCCCAATCCGAGCTGAGTGCCGACCATTCCCATACCAACCCCTGCAGATCAGGATGATCGATAATAAGGCCAATGCCACCAAAATGCAGAGCGAAACCGGTGGCGGTATAAGCAAGCGCGGCCAAGGCAAAAGCGGCCAGGGGAGTCAGGGCAACTTGTCGTGCTTCCTCGACTGATAAACCCCCGGCCACAATCAAACTGATCCCCATAGGAATCAAGAAGGCCAGCGCTGTTGCCAGCAAAGGCCACATTGGAATCATGTCAATTTCGAGCATAAGATAATTACCGTATAATAGAAAGGATCAGTCAGTTTCTCACAATTCCCTCGATCTTACCAAATGGATGACAGCGAAGCAAAAGCCCCTCCCCTCCTCATCGACGCCATGTTAGGCTCCCTGGCCCGGCATCTGCGCTGGCTGGGCTACGATGCCGAATACCTTGCAGATTTGCCTGACGAAGAAATGATGCGTATTGCCCGCAGTAGTGGCCGTTTACTGGTGACACGAGACCGTAGCCTGGCCCAGCGGCGAAATGTAAACAGCCTTTATGTGGCTGCCACAGACTTATCTGCCCAGGTACAGACCGTAGTGAACGCTGTGGGGCCAGCACACCATCCCTCACGGTGCACCGTCTGCAATGGCGAGTTGGAACGCCTAACGCCGGCACAGGCGGCTGCCCTGGTACCACCCTACGTTGCCCAGACTCAAACTCAGTTTGCCCGTTGCCAGCGCTGCGGGCGTGTCTATTGGCCAGGAACCCATTGGCCCGGTTTACAACAGTGGCGTGAGATCACCTGAGTTCACGCTACCTGGCGAAAATCGCCGCATGCAAAATCTGTCTGGTAGCCAAATCTGGAATTGCCACCATATTTGGAGACCAACCACTTGTCCATTACAATCCAGATCATTCATCCCCTCTAACCAAGATCCGTCAGAGTGACGGCCGCTAGCTGAGATTTGTTCAGGAGCATTCTCCGTGACAACCCGTGTCGTTATGCCTAAACTAGGTGAATCTGTTGTCGAAGGCACCGTTAGCAAATGGCTCGTGCCTGAAGGGGGAACAGTGAGGCGAGATGAGCCCTTACTCGAGGTGAGCACCGACAAAATCGATACAGAAATACCCAGTCCCGCTGCCGGTATTTTACGAAAAATCTATGTCAGCGAAGGTGAGACTGTCGAGGCGGGTGCGCTTCTTGCCATCATTGCTCAGGCCCACGAAGCCTTGCCCGACACAGAGCCATCATCTACTCAGCCTGACCCGCGCTCTATTCCTACCCCCGACGCCGCACCCTCTCCAGCCTCTGCACATAGCAAGCTTGGATTCATCAGCCCTATTGTGGCCAAACTGGCGGCTGAACATCAGATCGATTTGAGTGAAGTGCGCGGAACCGGTGTAGGAGGTCGGATCAGGAAAAAAGATATCCTCGCTTTCATCGAACGGCGCAAAGCAGAGATATCACCCTCACCAGCAATTGCTTCCACTTCTGAAAAACTGGCACAGGCTGACACTCACGTCATTCCGCTCTCACGCCGACGCCAGCTCATCGCCGAACACATGGTGCACTCCAAGCGCACCTCCCCCCACGTCACCACCGTATTCATTTGCGACATGACCGCCATTGTACGGCATCGCTACGCCCAGCGTCAAACCTTTGCTCAAGAGGGTGTCGAGCTGACCTTCACCCCCTATTTACTTTCCGCCCTGGCAACTGCACTCAAACAGCATCCTCTTGTCAATAGCTCCTGGAGCGAGACCGGAATCCTCCTCCATCGTCATGTGCATATTGGTCTTGCTGTTGCCGTCGAGGATGGCCTGCTCGTACCAGTGATCAAACATGCCGATTCCTTAAACTTGTTGGGACTGGCGCGCGCGGTCAATGATCTTTCCCAGCGAGCCCGAAGCAATCAACTTACGGCGGATGAATTACAAGGGGGTACCTTTACACTGACCAATCATGGCACGAGTGGCAGTCTTTTTGCCACGCCCATCATCAATCAGCCCCAAACGGGTATCTTAGGTGTGGGCGCTATTCACAAAGAAGCGGTCGTCCTCAGTCAGGGACATCCCCTCCTGCCCGATGCCAACGACACCATTGCCATTCGTCCTGTCGTCTATCTCAGCTTCACCTTCGATCATCGCGTTCTCGATGGGGCTGCTGCTGATGCTTTTGTTACGACTATCAAACAAATTTTAGAAACCTGGAAAAACGACTGACATCCCCCAAAAATGTGAGAACTCCTTTTTATGCGCATCCATATCAAATCAAAACAAGAAATAGAGAGAATGCGCGACGCTGGTCGTTTGGTGGCCGAAGCGTTCGCCATGATTCGCCAGGAACTCAAACCCGGCATCAGTATTCACGATCTGGATCGCCTTACCGAAGAATTTATCGTCAAGCGGGGCGCTAAACCGCTGTACAAAGGGTACCGCGGCAGTCAGACCAACCATCCTCCCTTTCCTGGTACTATCTGCGCCTCTGTCAACCACGAGATTTGTCATGGTTTACCCAATCGTAAACGAGCCTTAAAACAAGGTGATATCATCGGTATTGATATTGGCCTTCGCTATCGCGGTTATTGTGGCGATGCTTGTGTAACTTTTGCTGTGGGCCAGATATCCCCCCAAGCAGAGCAACTTCTGAATGTTACCCATCAGGCCCTTTTGCAGGGAATCAGCGTTGCTCTGGTAGGTAATCACCTCTACGACATTGGCGCTGCCATTCAGGAATACGTCGAAAGGCGAGGAATGTCGGTTGTAAGAGAATGGGGGGGGCATGGAATTGGCCGGGAGTTACACGAACCCCCTTCCGTTTCTCATGTGCGTATGCCTGTGCAAGGCCCCCGCCTGGTTCCGGGCATGGTTTTTACGATCGAACCGATGGTCAATGCAGGGCGGCCAGAATGGCAAATTCTCCGAGATGGTTGGACCGTGGTCACCAAGGACCACTCCCTCTCTGCTCAATTCGAGCATACTATTGCCATCACCCCGCAAGGACCAGAAATTCTCAGCACACTCAATTCTACACCCAAGACGGCTGCTCCCTAATCAAGCATTCATCAAAATCTAACTTATTTGGAGATAAAAAGATGCAGTTGCGAACACCCTTCATTATGGCACCGATCAAACTCGGTTACAGTGATGCCAGCGGTAAAATCAATGATAATCACATCCGTTTTTATCGCGAACGGAGTCGCTATATCGGGGCCATCACGCCCGAACCCCTGTATCTGGCTAAAAGCCTGCGCGAAGTTCCTACACAAATTGGCATCGACAGCGATGATAAACTACCTGGCTTACGCCGCCTCACCGCAACTATCCATGAAGAGGGGGCAAAAG